>JBDTUL010000001.1:0-68198 GCA_040007735.1 Gammaproteobacteria bacterium
GAAGCGCATCGCCGAGCTGCGCCGGCAGGTGCCTCGCACGTGGATGATCATGATCAGCGCGACGATGCTGCACGACACGCGAGAGCTGTTCTTGCGCTACGGCGTCGATGCGCTGCTCGTCAACCCGTTTTCAATGCAGGAGCTGTCAGGCCGACTGCTGGCCTTCTCAATGAGGTCACGCCCACCGTGAAAGCGAGTCAGTGCCACCGTTCGGAGGCACGGATGTGAGTCGCGCAAAGTCACGACTGCTGGCACTCGAGAGCCCGTTTCCGGACGCACACAGCATGCTGCGTTTTCTGGAGCCGCCTGATCGTTGCCCCGATTCACTCTGGGTGAGCCTGTTCGAGGGAACATACGACAAACCGTTCATTGTCGATGACGGGCGTCGGCGGTTTCTGCATTTCGACCTCGATGCCGTGCAGAGCGTGATGGAGATGGCCGCTCCGGAGAAACTCGCGCTCGCCTACACGCGCAAGATGATGGCGTTCCTGCTCTTCAACCATGCACCGGCGCGCATCCTGCTGCTCGGACTGGGCGGTGGATCGCTCGCGAAATATTGTTACGGCCGTCTTCCCTCCACCGCGTTGACGGCCATTGAAGTGAACGCCGATGTGATCGCGCTGCGTGATGAGTTGGCAGCACGCATTCGCCTGTCGCTCACGCAATCGCCCCCCCTCTCTCATATGGAAACCGTGTCCGGAGCACTCTCAAGCCATGACCCACCGCCAAACGATTCGCATGCCCGCCCCACCCCACATCAAACACGAGCGACTGCGCAAGTGGATCGGGGAGATCGCGACTCTCACACAACCGGACCGTATCTACTGGGCCGACGGCTCGCAGGAAGAATACGACCGGCTGTGCGCGGAGATGGTGGCCTCAGGTCTGCTCGTCAAACTCAACCCCGAGAAACGCGGCAATTCCTATCTGGCGTGCTCCGATCCCTCCGATGTGGCGCGCGTGGAAGAACGCACCTACATCTGTTCGGCCAAGCAGGCAGACGCCGGCCCCACGAACAACTGGGAGGATCCGGCGGTCATGCGCAGGACGCTGGCGGGCCTCTTCCAGGGCTGCATGAAGGGCCGCACGATGTACGTCATTCCCTTCTCGATGGGTCCGATCGGAAGCCCGATCGCACACATCGGTATCGAGATCACGGATAGCCCGTACGTGACGATCAACATGCGCACCATGACGCGCATGGGGCGCGAGGTGCTGAAGGCGCTGGGCACTGACGGGGAGTTCGTGCCTTGCGTGCACTCGGTCGGCGCGCCGCTCGCGCCGGGCGAAAAAGACCGCCGCTGGCCGTGCAATCCGACCAAGTACATCGTTCACTACCCGGAAACACGCGAGATCTGGTCATTTGGCTCGGGCTATGGCGGCAACGCGCTACTCGGCAAGAAGTGCTTCGCGCTGCGTATCGCCTCGAACATGGCGCGGGATCAGGGCTGGCTCGCTGAGCACATGTTGATCCTCGGCGTGGAAAGCCCTGTTGGCGAGAAGACCTACGTCGCCGCCGCGTTCCCCTCCGCCTGCGGCAAGACGAATTTCGCGATGCTGATTCCACCGCTGTCCTTCGACGGCTGGAAGATCACCACGGTGGGCGATGACATTGCCTGGATCAAACCCGGTCCCGACGGTCGCCTCTACGCCATCAATCCGGAGGCGGGCTTTTTCGGCGTGGCGCCGGGCACCTCCGAGCAGACGAACTTCAACGCGATGGCCACGCTGAAGAACAATGTCATCTTCACGAATGTTGCGCTGACGGATGACGGCGATGTCTGGTGGGAAGGCATGACGGACGAACCGCCCGCCCATCTGATCGACTGGACCGGTCAGGAGTGGACGCCGGAAATTGCCAGGACGACCGGTCGCACGGCCGCCCATCCGAACTCCCGTTTCACCGCTCCGGCAAGCCAGTGCCCCTCGATCGATGCGAACTGGGAGAACCCGAACGGCGTGCCGATCTCCGCCTTCATCTTTGGGGGTCGACGCCGAACCACCGTGCCGCTCGTGTACGAGGCGCGCAACTGGAACGCGGGTGTTTACCTGGCCGCGACGCTCGGCTCCGAAACGACCGCAGCCGCGGTGGGCAAGAAAGGCGTCGTCCGGCGTGACCCTTTCGCCATGCTGCCCTTCTGCGGCTATCACATGGGCGACTACTTCGCGCATTGGCTGCGCATGGGTCATGCCATGGCGGACCCTCCGCGCATCTTCTGCGTCAACTGGTTCCGCCGGAACGAGGCAGGAGAGTTCATGTGGCCGGGGTTTGGCGAAAACATGCGCGTGCTCAAGTGGATCGTTGAACGGGCTCGCGGGCTTGCGGGAGCTGCGGAAACGTATCTTGGGTGGATGCCGCGGTTCACCGATATTGACTGGCGGGGACTGGAAACGAACGAAGCGGACTTCGCCGCCCTGACGAGCGTCGACATCGCAGCCTGGCAAAGCGAGCTCGCGCTGCACGCCGAGTGGTTCGAGAAGCTCAAGGACCGTCTACCGGAAACGTTACGACTCGAGTTCGAATCTTTGGCAAAGCGCTTACCGCGGAACGCTGCGTAGACGTCGCCTCGCGCGAGTCTGCAGCGAGCACACTATTGGCGTGCTTTAACCGGATGTTACGAAACTTTACGGTCACCCAGTTCGTGCGCATCCCGGCCACTGTCATACACGGCGACGGCATCGGCCCCGAAATCGTCTGCGCCACACTACGCGTGCTGGAGGCGGTGGGCGCGCCGTTCGACTGGGACGAGCAAACCGCAGGATTGCGTGCGCACGAACAGGACGGTGACCCGCTGCCCGCTCGCACACTTGAGAGCATCCGCCGCACCCGATTGGCCTTGAAGGGTCCTCTGACGACACCGGTGGTCGGCGGCATGCGATCGATCAATGTGCGGCTGCGCGAGGAGTTTCAGCTCTGCGTCAATCTTCGGCCCGCCCGTACTCCTGTTCGCGGCGGGCGCTTCGACGATATCGACATCGTGCTGGTGCGAGAAAACCAGGAAGGCTACTACGTCGGCTACGAACATTACATTCCGGTGGGTGATGATCCGCGCGCGGTGGCACAGCGTGTGGGCATCAACACCCGGGAAGGCTGCCGGCGCATCGCGGAGTGAACCTTCGAGCACGCCGTGCGCCAGGGCCGCAAGAGAGCTAGCGCGCAAAGAGCGAGTCGTGACACGTTGATTCAGGGTGCCTCAGGCGACGGCTTTCCGCATGCGGTCGCAGCGCCGTTCCTGCTCGGCGTCGTTGACGGAATGACTCGTGGATCGCTGGTTGCGCCTCGAGTGTCCGGCCCGAGGCTTCAACTCTCACAGAATTCCTTGTAGAGAACTCCAATAATGCGGGTGACGACACCCTGCGGCAGTGAATAACGGATGGTCTGAGCGTCTCGCGTCGCCACAACCACATTCGATTCGCGCAACACCGCCAAATGCTGAGACAGCGCGGACTGGCTGAGGTCCACCCTCTCATTGATCTCGCCGACCGACAGCGGCCTCTCCAGCAGATTGCACAGGATCATGAGTCGCTGCTCGTTGGCGAGCGCCTTCAAGAGGTCTGCGGCCTTCGCGGCATGCGGCTTGATTGCGCGTAATGCGCGCGCAGGCTTAACGGCGCTGCGGCTCGAAGTAACGGATCGTCCAGACATCAGGCCTTTCCATTTTAGCAGTGAAGATGAGCATATCTTATAACAGTACTTGCTAATTCAGCAACCACTAATATACTGAAGCTGTGAAAAGCACTTCCAAGGATTTCCCAATGAGCCCTACCAACTCGATAGCCCTCGAAAATCTTTCGCCGAACCAGGTCGCGGCACTCCTCGCGGCAGGCGAAATCCTGCTCATCGACGTGCGAGAGCCGGACGAGTACGCCACCCAACGCATTGCCGGGGCGCTGCTATATCCCCTGTCCACTTTCGACGCATCGACGCTGCCGCCGGACCAGCCGCGCCGAGTCGTGTTCCAGTGCGGCAGCGGCAAGCGCTCGGCGATGGCCGCAACCGCAAGACTCGCGGCTGGGGCTCCCGGCGCCGCGCATCTCGCGGGCGGAATCGGTGCGTGGATCGCGGCAGGGCTGCCAGTCGTGCACATCGATCCAGCCACCGGCAAGCCGGTGCCTAAGTAGAAATGCCGTGGGGCCCGACAAGCCTACGGATGTGAACGAATGCCACGTCCTGAAGAATCCTCGACGATATTCCTGACCGCTACAGGTGCCATCATGACAATCGACCGCATCGTGCTTGCCTTCGCGGGCACCATGACTCTCCTGAGCCTCGCGCTCGGCTACTACGTCAGCCCTTACTGGCTGCTGCTTGCCGGATTCGTGGGCCTCAATCTGTTGCAGTCCTCTTTCACGGGGTTCTGCCCGCTCGCGATCATCCTCAAGAAACTCGGCTTCACGCCGGGCGTGGCGTTCAGCTGATATGCGCCGCGCAGCGCGGATCGGCCAGTGGGTGAGCTTCGCCGCTACAATGGTGGCGCTCGGCGGCTGTAGCGGGTCGGGACCGAGCTTGCAGCCTGGCGTGCAGTCCACTCCGCTCGACTCCGTCGTGGTCAAAGCCGAGCGCACGCCGCTCGAACGGCGGCTGGATGGCACCATCGAGGCTGTCAACCAAGGTACCGTGGCGGCACAGACCTCGGGCCGCGTTGCGGCCCTCTTCTATGATGTGAACGACTTCGTGCCTGCGGGCGCGGTCATCGCGCGCCTGCGCGCCACCGAGCAGCGCGTCGGCATGCTGCAGGCAGAAGCAGCCTTGCGCGAAGCGACTGCGCGCGAGGCGGAAGCACAGGCGCGCTACCAGCGAGTGTCAGACATGTACGACCGCAAGGTCGTAGCAAAGGCCATGCTCGACGAAGCAACCGCAAACCGCGACGCTGCGGTGGCACGGCTGGCCGCGGCACGTGCTGGCCTCGAAAGTGCGCGGGAAGGCGTCGCGTATACAGAAATCCGAGCCCCTTACGCAGGCATCGTGACGAAGCGCAACGTTCAGGTGGGTGAGACCGTCGCCCCGGGCACATCCATCATGAGCGGTCTATCCCTGCAGTTCCTGCGAGTTGCTGTGGATGTGCCGCAGTCTATCGTGGAGCAGGTTCGGAACATCCGCAAAGCCGCCGTGTACGTGAACGGGCGCCGCGTCGAAGCCACGAAGCTCACGGTCTTTCCAGAAGCGTCGACGCCGTCGAACACCTTCCGCGCGCGGCTCGAGCT
Source organism: Gammaproteobacteria bacterium (assembly GCA_040007735.1). Lineage (GTDB taxonomy): Bacteria > Pseudomonadota > Gammaproteobacteria > Steroidobacterales > Steroidobacteraceae > JADGHX01. The sequence goes on from JBDTUL010000001.1 coordinate 5,206, forward strand.
GCCAGAGAATGCGACAGATCTTTACCCGGGCATGTTCGTCAAGGTCGGGTTCATCGTCGGCGATGCGGATCGACTTCTGGTGCCGGCCCGCGCGCTGGTCGAGCGCAGCGAGGTCACGGCGGTCTATGTCGTCGATGCGAGCGGTCGCACCTCCCTGCGACAGCTGCGCACCGGTCATCGCTTCGACGAGAAGGTCGAGGTGCTGGCCGGGCTTCGCGAAGGTGAGCGAGTCGCCGTCGACCCGGTCGCCGCCATGAAGCAACTCAAGCCCGTCACCCCGGTCCAGGGCGACGCCAAGTGAGCGAGCCACTCGGTTTCAGTGGGCGACTGGCGGCGCGATTCCTCGGTAATCCACTGTCTCCGTTGATTGCGCTCGCAGCGCTGCTCCTGGGCGTCTTCGCCGTGCTCGTGACGCCACGCGAAGAGGAGCCGCAGATCGACGTCACGTTCGCGAATATCTTCGTGCCCTTCCCCGGCGCTTCCGCGGAGCAGGTGGAGAACCTGGTCGCTTCGCCCATGGAGAAAGTCCTGGACGAAATCTCGGGCGTCGAGCACATCGCGTCGGCATCCCGGCCGGGCATGGCTGTGCTCAGCGTGCAGTTCAAGGTGGGTGAGCCGCGCACCGAAGCGATCGTTCGGCTCTACAACGCCATCTATTCGAACCAGGACTGGCGGCCGGCGAATGCCGGAATCCTCCAGCCTCTCGTCAAGCCGAAAGGCATTGACGATGTGCCCATCGTAACGCTGACCCTCTGGACGCAGGATCCCGCCCGCGGCTCGCACGAGCTCGGCCAGGTGGCGCGCTCGATCGAGGCGGAGATCAAGCGCGTGCCGGGCACGCGAAATGTGTACACGGTGGGCAGTCCGCAAAGCACCGTGCGCGTAGAACTCGATCCGCAGAAGCTCGCAGGCTTCGGCCTCACGGTCGGCGAGCTCACGCAGGCCCTGCAAGCTGCGAATGTCGTACAGCACGCCGGCGCGCTGGTGGGCGCGGATCACGTTACACCGGTCGACGCCGGTCGCTTCCTCGCGGATCGTGACGACGTCGCCGGGCTCGTGGTCGGCGCGAGCCAGGGCAAGCCCGTGTTCCTCGAAGACGTCGCCACTATCATCTCCGGCGCGGATCAGCCCAGCTCTTATGTATGGCTCGGCACCGGCCCGGGCGCGGCCACGAGCGGGCTTCCAGCCATCGCCCATGCCCCCGCAGTCACAATCGCCATCTCAAAGAAGCCGGGCGAGAACGCCATCGACGTGGCGAACCATGTGGTCCGGCGCGTCGAGCAGCTACGCGGCACTTTCATCCCGGAGGGCATCGAGGCGACCGTCACACGCAACTACGGCGTCACCGCGAACGATAAGGCCGTGAAGCTCATTGAAAAGCTGCTCTTCGCCACAGGCTCCGTCGTGCTGCTCGTGGTGCTCACGATGGGCCGCCGCGAAGCGGTGGTGGTGGGTGCGGCCGTCGTGGTCACGCTCGCCGCAACCCTCTTTGCCTCATGGGCGTGGGGATTCACCATCAACCGGGTGTCACTGTTCGCGCTCATTTTCTCCATCGGCATTCTCGTGGACGATGCCATCGTCATCGTGGAGAACATCCATCGGCACATGCGACTGGGTGGCGGCGCACTCACGCAAATCATTCCGCGCGCCGTCGACGAAGTGGGCGGCCCGACGATTCTGGCGACGTTTACCGTAATCGCCGCGCTCCTGCCGATGGCCTTCGTCAGCGGCCTCATGGGCCCATACATGAGCCCCATCCCGATCAACTCCAGCATGGGCATGCTCATCTCGCTCGCCGTGGCGCTCGTCTTTACGCCGTGGATGTGCCGGAAGCTGCTTGGCTCTCACGCCGTCGCCCATACGGAAGCCGAGAGCGCGTGGCTGCGCAGGTTGTTCGAGCGCTTCCTTCGTCCGTTTCTCGGCGATGCACCTGCACGCGGCCGCCGCCACAAGCTCTACTGGGGCGTGCTCGCCGCCATCGTGATCGCGGTGGGCCTGACGGTGGTGAAGCTCGTCGTGATGAAGATGCTTCCGTTCGACAACAAGTCGGAATTCCAGGTCGTCGTCAATCTGCCGGAAGGCTCCACGCTCGAGACCACCGCACAAGTGCTCGATGAGCTGTCGCACGCCGTCGAACAGGTTCCGGAAGTGAGCGACTATCAGGCCTACGCCGGCACCGCCGCGCCGATCAACTTCAACGGGCTCGTGCGCCAGTACTACCTGCGCGAGAGCCCGGAGCTCGGCGACCTTCAGGTGAACCTGGTCGACAAACATCATCGCTCGCGCAAGAGCCACGACATCGCGCTGGCCGTGCGTCCTGCGCTTGCGGCCATCGGCAGGAAATACGGCGCATCAGTCCAGGTGGTTGAAGTGCCGCCGGGTCCACCGGTGCTGGCGCCGCTCGTCGCGGAGATCTACGGCCCTAGCTATCAGGACCAGCGCCGTGTCGCAGCCGAAGTACGCAAGCTCTTCAACGCGACACCGGACATCGTGGATACGGACGACAGCCTCGAAGCACCTGCGGAGCGCTACATCGTCGAAGTCGACCGGCAGAAGGCCGCGCTCCTCGGCGTTGCGCAGGATCAAGTCGTCCAGACCATCGCCGCCGCGCTCGCAGGCGCCGACGCAACCTATGTGCACACGGGGCGTGAGCGATATCCCATACCGGTTCGCATCGAACTGCCGGTAGCGGACAAGGCGGACATCGGCTCAATGCTCGCGCTGGAAGTGCGCACCACGAACGGCGCCTCAGTGCCCCTCTCAGAGCTTGTGACTGTGCGCAAGGCCACGTGGGACGGAGCGATCTACCACAAGGACCTGCTGCCTGTCGTCTACGTCACGGGCGACATGGCCGGCAAGCTCGACAGCCCGCTCTACGGCATGTTCTCGATGGTCGGAAAGATCAGCCGCGACCCGCCGGGCGGCGCGCCCATCGCACAACGATTCGTGAGCCAGCCCGACGACCCGAGCTCACTCGCCATCAAATGGGATGGCGAGTGGCAGATCACCTACGAAACTTTCCGTGACATGGGTCTCGCGTACTCGGTGGGCCTCGTGCTCATCTACCTGCTCGTCGTTGCGCAGTTTGGCTCCTACGCGCTGCCGCTCATCATCATGGCGCCCATACCGCTCACTATCATCGGCGTGATGCCGGGGCACGCACTGCTCGGCGCGCAGTTCACCGCCACTTCGATGATCGGAATGATCGCGCTGGCGGGCATCATCGTGCGCAACTCGATCCTTCTCGTGGACTTCATCGACACGGAGATCAAGACGGGCCGCAGCCTCGAAGACGCCGTGGTGCGCGCGGGAACGATCCGCGCGAAGCCGATAGCGCTGACCGCACTCGCTGCGATGATCGGCGCGTTTTTCATCCTCGACGACCCGATCTTCAACGGCCTCGCAGTGTCGCTGATTTTCGGCATCCTGGTTTCGACCGTGCTCACGCTGCTCGTGATCCCGGTTCTTTATTACGCATATCTCAGACGGAAAACCGCGCGCCTCGCGCGCGAGGGGAACTGAACATGGCACACATCGTCGTGGTTGGCGCAGGCGTCGGCGGCGTTCCGTGCGCTTACGAGCTTCGCAAGAAACTGGGCAAGGAGCATCGGGTCACGCTCATTGGCTCGTCGCCCTATTTCGAATTCACGCCATCGAACCCCTGGATCGCGGTGGGCTGGCGCAAGTGCGAACAGACGCGCGTGGAGATGAAGCACCCACTGGAATCCAAAGGCGTCCAATGGATCGCGGACGCCGTCGAATCGATCGACGCCCCGAAAAACAGCCTGCGCCTGCGCAATGGCGGCGAGGTCGCGTACGACTACCTGGTCATCGCCACCGGCCCGAAACTGGCCTTCGATGAAGTGCCCGGGCTCGGGCCCTCCGGTTTCACGCAATCCGTCTGCACGCACGAACACGCGTTGCAGGCGTGGGAGAAGTACCAGGAATTCCTGAAGGATCCGGGGCCCATCATCGTCGGCGCCGCAGGTGGCGCCAGCTGCTTCGGGCCCGCGTATGAGCTCGTGATGATCCTCGACGCCGATCTACGCAAACGCAAACTGCGCGACCGCGTGCCCATGACCTTTGTCACGAGCGAGCCCTACATCGGCCACATGGGGCTGGGCGGCGTCGGCGACAGTAAGGGGCTCATGGAGTCCGAGATGCGGCAGCGGCACATCAAGTGGGTGACGAACGCGAAGGTGTCGAGCGTAACGGCCGGCGAAATGAAAGTGGTCGAGCACGACGACGAGGGAAAGCCGAAGAAGGAGCACGCACTCCCCTTCAAATACAGCATGGTGATCCCCGCGTTCAAAGGCGTGGATGCCGTGGCCGGCGTGCCGGAGCTGTGCAATCCGCGCGGCTTCGTGATCATCGATGCGCACCAGCGCTCGAAGAGGTACCAGAACATCTTCTCTGCAGGGGTGTGCGTGGCCATCCCACCGGTCGAACAGACGCCCGTTCCGACTGGTGCACCGAAAACCGGCTACATGATCGAGTCGATGGTGAGCGCCATCTGCGAGAATATCGTGGCGGAACTGCAGGGCAAGCCCGCCACCGCCCAGGCCACGTGGAACGCGATCTGCCTTGCGGACTTCGGGGACACCGGCGCGGCGTTTGTCGCCCTGCCGGAGATTCCCCCACGCAACGTCACCTGGGCGAAAGTGGGCAAGTGGGTGCATCTGGCCAAGGTGGCCTTCGAGAAGTATTTCTTGCGCAAGGTGCGCACGGGGTCGGTCACGCCGGTGTACGAGAAATACGTGCTCAAGGCGCTCGGCATCGTTTCGCTCAAGCAGGCGCGTCCGTGAGAAGCGCGGCGCGCTGGTCTGCCGCGATGCTCACCGCGGTAGTGGTTGCCGGCGCGTTGGCGTCGGGACGGGCCGGGGCTGAGACACTCGATGACGCGTGGCGACTCGCCCTTGAGCACGATGATGGGCTGGCCGCAGTAACCGCAGACCTCGAGGGCGCGCGCTCCAGCGAGCGCGCGGCGCGGGCTTCCCGCTGGCCTCGCTCGCCGCGAACGCCGGCTATACGCGCTTCAACTCGGCGCCCCAGTTCGACATCGCAGGCTCCGGCGTCGCGCTGCAAGCGCCCCTCTTTTCCGGCGACGACTACGTCTCCGGGGGTGTGGCGCAGGACACTCCCCTATGTGGTACTTCAGCTGGATTCTGGGATTGGGGTTTGCCATCGCGTTCGGCGTGCCCAACGCCGTCTGGTACGAAATCGGCGGCGAACGCCTCAAGAGCCGCCCTCGCCTCCCCCCACAACCTGATCAGGAAAACTCATCTTGCATCCCTATCCCCATTCGTATCGTGTCTCGGCGACCGGAGCCGCCGCAGGCATCGTGACGGTGAGCTCGCCGCAACTTCCGGATCTGGAGACGGCGCCACCGCCGCAGTTCGACGGCCCGGGCAACGTCTGGTCGCCGGAAGGTCTGCTGTGTGCGGCGGTTGCCGATTGCTTCATCCTGACTTTTCGCGGCGTGAGCCGTGCGGCCCGCTTCGAGTGGCTGACGCTTGAATGCCGTGTCGAGGGCACTCTGGATCGGGCCGAAGGCGGATCCCGGTTCACACGATTTGTAACGTTCGCAACGCTCACGGTTCCTGAAGGTGCCGACCCAGTCAAAGCGCGCGCATTGCTGGAGCGTGCCGAGCAAAGCTGCCTGATCTCGAATTCATTGCGGGGCGACCGCACGCTCGAAGCCGAAGTAGTTGCGACTACGCAAGGGTGACGCCTCGATGATTCGGAGACGCGAATACTGTATGACCCCCATTCAGACCGTGGCGTGACGTCCCCATTCGAATCGAATGGGCAACCGGGCGTCATGGACGCCTGCAACCCGAGGAAAGGTCCGGGTTCATGACCCGCTCAAATGACTTTTGAGTGAGCGAGGCCGTTGCGTGGCGACAGATAGGCGTCGAATACCATTGCCACCCTGCGCATGAGCAGGCGCCCTGCCCCGGTCACCCCGATGCATCCAGAGCGAACATAGGTGAGTCCCAGGGATTGCAGCTCCTGAAGCCGCTCGATCTCGACGCGGAAATAGCGCTTGAAGTCCACTCCAAAGCGCTTGCCAATCTGTGCGCAATCAATGATCTCGTGACACATCAGCTCCTGAATGACGGCCCGGCGGATGAGATCGTCGTCGCTGAGCTGCACACCCCGTTGCACGGGCAGGCGCCCCGAATCGATCGCCGCGCCATACTCCGGCAGAGTCTTGAAGTTCTGCGAATAGGTGTTCCCGACTTTTCCGATGGCGCTCACCCCGAGACCTATCAGGTCATGATCGGCGTGTGTGGAATACCCTTGAAAATTTCGCTGCAGAGACTTGTCACGCTTCGCATTCACCAACTCATCTGTCGGAAGCGCGAAATGGTCCATACCTATGTATACATATCCGGCAGAAGTGAGTCGCTCGATGGTCAGGCCCAAAAGCTTCAACCGCAGATCCGCGCCGGGCAACTCCGCCGCATTGATTCGTCTCTGCGCCTTGAAGAGGTGCGGCATGTGAGCATAGGCATACACGGCCAGTCGGTCCGGCCGTGCCTTGATGACCGATTGCAGCGTCCGTTCAAAGCCGGCCAGTGTCTGGCGAGGCAGGCCGTAAATAAGGTCGAAGCTGACGGACTGAACGCCCGCATGCCGTATCGCTTCCACGACGTGCAGGGTGTCGGCTTCCGGTTGAATGCGGTTCACAGCGTTCTGTACTTCGGGATCGAAGTCCTGCACGCCGAGGCTCATGCGATTGAATCCCATCGAGGCGAGCGCGTTCACTGAATCGACGGTTACCGTGCGCGGGTCGATCTCGATCGAATACTCCCTGGCTGCGTCGCTGGCGAGTCCGAAGTGGCGTGACAGCGTGTCCATCAGTGCCGAAAGGTCTGCTTTATCGAGGAACGTTGGCGTCCCGCCCCCGAAGTGCAGCTGATCGACCTTGCGTCCCCGGTCGAAAAGCTCAGCCTGCATTTCGATCTCACGGCCCAACCGCGACAGGTAGGCAGAGGACCGTGAACGATCGCGCGTGATGACCCGGTTGCAGCCGCAGTAGAAACAAGGGCTCGAGCAGAACGGGATGTGAACGTAGATCGAAAGGGGGTTCGCTCCGGAGCGCGCGTTGCTGGCTTGCGCAACCTGGCGGTAACTTTCTTCACCGAACTGATCAGTGAATTGCACCGCTGTCGGATACGACGTATAGCGCGGCCCAGCGCAATCGCAACGACGAATCAAATCTGCATCGAATAGCACGGCGTTCATGCTGTTCATGGTAGCGGCGGGACCTGGCTCGGACACTACGTAGAACAACGTGGCCGAATGGCGCGCCGTCTAGGTATTCCTCCGCAATTGCCGCGAGCGTTTCCGGCGGGAGCTTTGCCGCGCAAGTCTCGCCATGCGAGTAATCCCGACGTCCTGCGCAGTTAGGTGTCGCGCGGCTCCTCGTCCGACTCGTAACCGTGGGCTGCTTCATCCAGGTTCTCGAATTGGCCGGTGTCGACCGCCCAGAACAGTGACCAGACGGCCACTCCGAGCAGCACGAGACTCAGCGGGATCAGGACGAACAGGATGTTCATGACACAACCTTCTCTCCCGCGAGCCTTCGCGCATTGAGCACGACGACCAGCGAGCTGACAGACATGCCGAGCGCCGCGAGCCACGGCGGCACGAGATCGAGTGCAGCGAGCGGCACGGCAGTGAGGTTGTATGCGAGCGACCAACGCAGGTTCTGCCGGACGATGCGAAGCATGCGCCGAGCCGTGCGGATGCCATCTGGAATCACACCCAGGGCATCGTTCAGGAGCAGGAAGTCCGCTGCCGCCTGCGCGATAGCCGAGCCCTGCCCCATGGCACAAGAGACGTCGGCGGCCGCAAGCGCCGGGCCGTCGTTGACGCCGTCCCCTACTGCGAGCACGCGATTCCCCGCCGCCTGGAGTTCCCGAATCAGCTCGACCTTTTGAGCCGGCCCGAGACGCGCGGTTGCGTGCTCGATGCGCAAGGCGACACTCGCCGCGTCCACTGCCTGCTGGGCATCACCGCTAGCCATAACCGCCCTTACGCCGAGCCGCCCGAGTTGCTCGACGGCCGCAAACGCGTCTGGCCGAACCGCTTCGCCGAGTTGGTACACCGCTACCAATCCAGACTCGTTTCCCAAAAAGATGCCGGGGTCATCCGCGGGCGCTGCGACATCGCTGGAGAGTTCAGACACGAAATCGTGTCTACCGATACGCCAGCGTCGGTCGCCAATACGACCCGCTACGCCCAATCCGTCCGTCTCGGACAGCTCGACAGCTACGACTTCGGGCAGTGCGCCGTTCGCGAACAAGGCCGCGACAGGATGGCTCGACCCGCGCTCCAGCGCCGCCGCTGCCGCTAGTGCCGCGCCTCGGTCCAGTGAGCCAAGCAACGTCGTTCGAACAAGTGATAGGCCGCCGGCGGTAAGGGTGCCTGTCTTATCCAGCACGACGGCGTCGACTCGAGCAAGACGCTCCAAGGCGTCGGCGCGGGTGACAAGCAACCCCCGCCTGGCAAGTCGCGTTGAGGCCGCCGCAACGGCCACCGGCGTTGCGAGAGACAGTGCACAGGGGCAAGTCACTACAAGCACAGCCAGCGCAGCCGGAAACGCTCGCGCCGGATCGAACATGAGCCAGAGGGCGACCACGACGACGCAGACAATCAGACTCGCCGCAATGAACCAGCTCGCTGCGCGATCCGCCGCCCGGGCAATGGCGGGGCGAACGCTCTGCGCGCGCTCCAGACGAGCGACGACCGAGGCCAGCGTCGAACCGGCAACACCACACCGCGCGCGTACTCGAATCGCATTACCCACACTGAGGGCGCCGCCGAGAAGCTGATCGCCAGCGACCCTGCGCTCAGCCTTCGATTCGCCGGTGACGAGTGATTCGTCCACGAGTGCTGTTCCCTCGAGCAGCACACTATCGACAGGAATCACTCCGCCCTTCGGGATCTGCAGGATGTCGCCGGCGACGATATTCGAGGTCGGAATCCGGACCGATGTCCCATCCGCATTGACGCGCGATACCTGCGCCGGGAGACTGCGCGCGACGGCTTCACTGATTGTGAGACTGCGTTGACGCACTACCATTTCGACGTAACGCCCGGCACCGAGGAAGAAGATGAACATCGTCACGGAATCGAAATAGGTCTGCCCATGTCCTCGCACGGTGTTGAAGACGCTAGCGCAGTAGGCAAGCACAAGCGCGAGTGCGACCGGCACATCCATTCCCAGCGAGCGGCGCCTTAAGTCCCGCCAGGCGCCAATCAGAAAGGGCGCACCGGAATACAGAAGCACCGGCGTCGTGATCGCCATGGCGACGTAGCGAAGGTAGGTCGCGATGGCGGGGTCCATTGCTTCAGGCCGGGCCACATACACGCCGAAGACGTACATCATCACTTGCATCATGCCGAGCCCGGCAAGGCCGATGCGCTTCAACGCGAGGCGGCGTTCCCGCACGAACGCGGCCTCTGCATCCGCACCGGCGAGCGGAATGGGCTTGAATCCGGCGGTGGCGACGGCCTCGAGAATCCGGACAAGAGGACTACAGGTCGGATCCCAGTCGACGCAGATGCGTGACGTCGCGACGTTCACGGTCACCGCCTCAATGCCGGGTAACGTGCGCACTGCCCTCTCGATCGAGCGGCTACATGCCGCACAACGGATGCCCTCAGCAGCGAACACTGTGCGGGCGTGCCCGCCAGACTCGTTAGTCCAAAACGCATGCGAGCCCAATGCTGCGACGGCGACCATGTGCGGCTACTCGTTGTGTCCCGAGCCGGCGTCGAGAACCAAACGGCTGAGCGACCCACGCGTGGTCTGACGAATGGCCCAACCGTTCACGGCATCGATGAGTTCGAGGCGCCAGTGCCCCTCCACAGCTTGATGGCACTTGCCGGTGTAGAGCACGACTTCGCGGCCGGCTGCTTTCTCAACGCGCACTCGATCAAAGGTGACGCGCTGGTCGAGTTTCGGTTTGGTCGCATGCGCCAGCAGCAGCAACAATGCGCTCGGCGTGGCTCCGTCCATCTGCAGGCGCACCTCGCAGCGGCCTGAAGGTCCGAACCCGGAAAGCAAGGCACTCACATGCAGGTCCGCGGCGTGCGCCGCTTGAGTGAAGTCGCGGTCGAGCTGGAAACCTTCCCAGTGGTACTGCTCGGGCAGCTGTCCATCGGGGTGGTTGAGAGTGAGCACGAGCGACAGAACGCTTGCGACGACAGCCACCGCGGGCAGACCCCAGGCGAGCAACAGAACCGGATTGCGTATGACAGACATCGGAGACCTTCCTTTCATTGCGTCGGCGCTATGAAGCGGGCTGTGGCGTGCGCGACCAGCCGCGGCTCCCGTTCTGCCTGGACGACGAACTCAATGTCCTGTGGACCCATCGGCTCGTAGGCCGGGCGGCGAACTCTGACGGCTGCGGAATACACTTCCCCGCTAGCCACGTCGAATCGCGCGACGGCCGGATCGAGGCTCAACTCGCCATCGCCGCGGACCGTCACGCGGAAGCGATGCGCTTGCTCGGTCTTGTTGAGTATCTTGACGTTGTAGACATTCTCGACGCGCCCATCATCCAGCAGCCGATAGAGCGCGTTCCGGTCACGAATGATGTCGACGTCGAGTGGCGTGCGCATCGCAATGCCGACGCCAAATGCCAGGATGAGAGCTGCAAGCAGTGCCCCGTACACGAGGACACGTGGCCGGAGAACGCGTGATGGCTTGCGCTCGAGCGCGTTCTGCGTGGTGTAGCGGATGAGCCCGCGCGGGTAGCTCATCTTATCCATGACGGTGTCGCAGGCATCGACGCAGGCCGCGCAGGCAATGCACTCGTACTGAAGCCCCTTCCGAATATCTATTCCTGTCGGACAGACCTGTACGCACAACGTGCAATCGACGCAGGCACCCAAGCCGGCCACACCGAGATCTGTTCCCCTTCGGCGTGAGCCGCGCGGCTCCCCGCGCTCCTCATCATAGGTCACGATCAGTGTGTCGCGGTCGAACATGGCACTCTGGAAGCGTGCATACGGACACATGTATTTGCACACTTGCTCACGCAGGAAACCGGCGTTCCCATATGTGGCAAAACCATAGAACAGCATCCAGAAAAGCTCCCATGGCCCGAGGGAAAGGGCCAGGATCTGTGGCGGCAGAGATGCAATGGGGGTGAAGAACCCCACGAAGGTGACGCCGGTCCACAGCGAGAAAGCGATCCAGAGCGCGTGCTTGAGGACCTTGCGTCCCAGCTTCCGTGCGCTCCAGCCGGGCCTGTCGAGTTTCAAACGCTCGCTGCGCGAGCCCTCCACGAGCTGCTCCATCCACAGGAACGTTTCGGTCCAGACGGTTTGTGGGCAGGCGAATCCGCACCACAGCCGGCCTGCGATCGCGGTGAAGAAGAACAGACCGAACGCTGCAATGACCAGCAACGCCGTGAGAAAGATAAAGTCCTGCGGCCACATCACGAGCCCAAAGACATAGAACTTTCGCGCGGGCAGATCGAAGAGCACCGCCTGACGGCCGTTCCAATGGACCCAGGGCATCAGATAGAAGAGCCCCAGCAGCACCCAGACCGCGAGAGTGCGCAGGCGTGCATAACGGCCTGATACCTCTCGCGGATAGATCTTCTGCTCCGAGACGTAGTAGCTGTCGGAACCGGAAGTCAGTGGCGCGTTCACGGCTTTCCGCCACTCCGGGCCGACGTGTCGGTATGAGCCATGTAGATAGTGAGCGCCGCGGAGATTGCCGCCACGAGCCACAAACAGAAGAAGCCGAGCGCGTAGACCGTGCGACGATCGATCCACCACGACGGCAGTTCGCCGCCCTGAATGGCGCCCGGGTCGAACAGCGCAAATGTCAGCGTCGTTCCCCCGGCAGCCGCCAGGAATGAACACCAGATCACGACGCCAATAGTGCGTCCGCGCGGCGTCAGCTCACGCACAGGTGGGGGCAAGCCTGCAGGAGCGCCAGTCGGTTCGGTGTTTGCCGGGCTGCTCATTGAGCAGGCGTCGGCGTCGCACTCGCGACCGAGGCCGAAGCGGATGCAGCCCCGCCGCCGAGACTGAGCACGTAGGCCGCAACGAGCTTCGTGCGCACTTCACCCAGGCGCTCCAGGTGCGCGGGCATCTGGCCCTGCCGTCCATTGGCGATGGTGGCGCGAATCGTCGCCACCGCGCCACCATGCAACCACACGTTGTCTGTCAGGTTCGGCGCGCCGAGCAAAGGATTTCCCTGACCTCCCGCGCCGTGACATGCCGCGCACAGCTGCCCGAACGTCTGCTTGCCTTCCTCGGCGTTTCCGGCAGGAAGCTTGCGGCCGGACAGGCTCATCACATACGTCAGAAGATTCTCGAGGCGCTCGCCGCCCACAATCGGAAGCCACCCCGGCATCACGCCCGTGCGCCCGTTCTGGATTGTGGCCAGCACCGTTTCTGCCGAGCCGCCCCATAGCCAGTCCTTGTCCGTGAGGTTCGGGAATCCCGGCGCGCCGCGCGCATCGGCGCCATGACAGGCGGCGCAGTTGTTCAGGAAGAAGTTACGTCCGGTGCGGATCGCCTCCGGATCGTGCACCAGCGCTGCAACTGGCTGTTTTGCGAACGGTGCCAAGGCTCGCTGCAGAACAAGCTCCGCGTCGCGTGACTCGGCCTCGAACTGCTCGACCTGGCTCCACTTTCGAATGCCCAGGAAATTGCCGAGTCCCGGATAGAGAACCAGATAGCCTAGGCCGAACAACACAGTGAGAACGAAGAGTCCGAGCCACCACCGGGGTAATGGCTTGTTGTACTCGGTCAGGTCACCGTCCCAGATGTGTCCCGTCGTTTGTGCGCGCTTCTCCTCACCCCGGCTGCGACTCGTCCACCACAGCAGCCACAGCGCGGCCGCGATGTTCAACAGCGTGGGAATGGCAATGAGCGCGCTGGTGAGGGAGCTCATGAACGAATCTCACCGTCTTCTTCGAGCGGAAGCCGAGCGGCAGCGTCGAACCGCGCGCGGCGCCGGTCGCTGAAGGCCCACACCCACATGCCGACAAAAAGCACGATCAGAATCGCGGTGACGACGCCGCTCAATGTTCCGGCACTCATCGCTGTGTCCTCGGTAAGGTGTTCATCAGTGCCACTGCTTCGAGGCAAGCCCGAGCCCCTGCAGGTAGGCGATGAGTGCTTCCATCTCGGTCTTTCCCTCGACCGCCGCCGGAGCACCTGCGAGGTCGGCGTCGGTATAGGGCACGCCGAGCTTGCGTAGCACCCGCATCTTCACCGGAAGCTCCTGCGGATCAACCTTTGCGTCCGCGAGCCAGGCGTACCGAGGCATGTTCGACTCCGGGACGACGTCGCGAGGGTTCGCAAGATGCACACGATGCCATTCGTCGCTGTATCGCCCGCCGACACGCGCAAGGTCCGGGCCGGTGCGCTTCGACCCGAATTGGAACGGATGGTCATACACGGACTCGCCCGCCACGGAATAGTGGCCGTAGCGCTCGGTCTCCGCGCGCAGCGGTCGAATCATCTGCGAGTGGCAACCGTAGCAGCCCTCGCGAACGTAGATGTCGCGGCCGGCGAGCTCCAGTGCCGGATAGGGCTTTACTCCGGGCGCGGCGTGAGTCACCTGGCTGGAAAGATAGAGCGGAATGATCTCGACCATCCCGCCGACGCTGATCACAACCGCGATCAGAATGCCCATCAGCCCGGCGCGCTTCTCGATGATTTCGTGTTTCACGTAGTCGTTCCCCTGCCCATCACGCCGGCTGCGCTACGGGCACATCGATCGTAGCGCCACGGCTTTCCCGGATCGTCCGGCGGACGTTGTAGGCCATGATGAACATGCCACCGAGCACCAGCAGTCCACCGCCGAGCCGCACGATGTAGTACGGGTACGTTGCCTTGAGCGCTTCGACGAATGTGTAGGTGAGCGTTCCATCGCTATTGGTGGCGCGCCACATGAGGCCCTGCATTACCCCGGCCACCCACATGGCGGCGACGTATAGAACGATGCCCAGCGTCGTGATCCAGAAGTGCCAGTCGATGAGGCGCGTGCTCCACATGCTCGTGCGGCCGTACAGGCGCGGGATCATCACGTAGAGCGATCCCACCGTCGTCATCGCCACCCAGCCCAGCGCGCCGGAGTGAACGTGACCGATGGTCCAGTCCGTGTAGTGAGACAACGCGTTGACGGTCTTGATCGACATCATTGGCCCTTCGAAGGTCGACATGCCGTAGAACGAGAGAGCGACGATCAGGAATTTGAGGATGGGATCCGTGCGCAACTTATGCCACGCGCCGGAGAGCGTCATCATGCCGTTGATCATGCCGCCCCAGGACGGCGCAAGCAGAATCAGCGAGAACACCATGCCGATCGACTGAGCCCAGTCCGGCAACGTGGTGTAGTGCAGATGATGCGGGCCAGCCCACATGTAGATGGAAATGAGCGCCCAGAAGTGCACGATCGACAGCCGATACGAATACACAGGGCGGCCAGCCTGCTTCGGAATGAAGTAATACATCATCCCGAGAAAGCCGGTGGTCAGGAAAAAGCCCACGGCATTGTGTCCATACCACCACTGCACCATCGCATCGACGGTGCCGGCGTACGCGGAGTACGACTTGGTGAGCGAGACAGGCAACGCAGCGCTGTTCACGATGTGCAGCACCGCCGTCGTGACGATGAACGAGGCGAAGAACCAGTTGGCCACGTAGATATGCGACACGCGTCGCTTGATCAGCGTGCCGAAGAACACAACCAGATACGCGACCCAGACGATGGCGAGAAGAATGTCGATGGGCCACTCGAGCTCTGCGTATTCCTTGCTGCTCGTGATCCCTAAAGGCAAGGTGATCGCTGCGAGAACGATGACGGCCTGCCATCCCCAGAACGTGAAAGACGCCAGTGCGTCGGAGAACAGCCGCACGTGACACGTGCGCTGGACCACGTAATAAGACGTGGCAAACAGCGCCGAGCCGCCAAATGCGAAGATCACCGCATTGGTGTGCAGCGGACGCAGCCGCCCGTATGCGAGCCATGGAAGGCCCAGACTCAGGTCCGGCCAGATCAGCTCCGCGGCAATGAGCGCACCAACCGCCATGCCGACGATGCCCCATACGATGGTCATCGCGGCGAACTGCCTGATGACCTGGTCGTTGTAGGTCGTCGCTGCCGCCGGGGCGACAGGCGCTTGCGCCAGGACGTCGGCGGTAATGGCATTCACAGTGTGGCGCCCTGCGCAGCAGTCGGCGCAGCGCGCTGGTCACTATCCACGCGTGACATCTTTGCGGTGTGCGCAGAGCGCTTCAGGCCCTTTCGCGCCATCTTTAAGATGGCTACGACCCCGACGCCAGCCAGGCCAAACAGGACACTTCTAACAGGCTCTTCACACAACGGGCAGCACATTGATGTCACTCCTCAGGATTCGCCGCGATACTGACGCGGGCGAGGCAGGCCTGCGACTCGCACGACTGCATAACCCGCTGAGGAGTTCTACGTAGCTCGTGCGATTCGCTTTCACGCCGCGAGCGTGTTCTCCAGCACCAGCAGGCCTGTCGCCGTATTCGAGATCGGGATGTGATAGTTGCTGTGGACCTTGTGGACACCCTCCGCAAGCGCGCCGCGCGCCGCAATCCACATGAGAATCTCGATCCCCTGGGTTCCGGCGAGCTCAATGATTTCCCGGTTGGAATAGCGCGTCAGCGCTTCGGGATCGCTCACCAGCTTCTCGAGGCACAGGAGGTCGAATTCCTTGTTGATGAAACCGGCGCGCGTTCCATCGAGTTGATGCGACATGCCGCCGGTGCCCACGACGAGCACACGTGCATCTTCAGGAAACGTCTCAATGGCGCGCCCCACCGCCGCACCGAACTTCAGACAACGCGCCGCGCTCGGTAACGGGTGCTGCACCGTGTTGATCGCGATAGGGACAGTCTTTACCGGCCGACGTCCCGCGCCGGGCCACAAAAGAGCCATGGGCACCGCGAACGCGTGATCCACCAGCATCTCCTGGCAGGTGGTGACGTCGAACTCGGCCTCGACCAGCGACTCGATCAAATGCCAGGACAAGTCCGGCGAGCCCGGAAACGGCGGCACCTGCGGCAGGCCCCAGCCCTCGTCCGCGTTCTGGTAGCTCTCGGCCGCACCCACGGCAAACGTCGGCATCTTGTCCAGAAAGAAATTGAGGCCGTGGTCGTTGTAGAAAACGACAACGGTGTCCGGGCGTACCTCTTCCAGCCACTCGTGCACCCGATCGAACGCCTGGAAGAACGGTTCCCAGTACGGCTCCGACTCGCAGGCACGTGCGATCGCGCCGCCAATGGCTGGAACGTGAGAGGTCATGAGAGCGCCAACGATCTGTGCCATGTCTATTTCCCCGCTGCGGTGAGCTGGGCGCGAAAAGCTTCGACGGACATGCCCGTCTGCTGAGCGCCAATGTCCTGCACACTCAGACCGAAAATGCCCGTGAGCTTGGCGAGGTAGTAGATGTTCCCCCCGACAGCGATCAGCGACAGCACGTCGCGACGCTTTACCGCGTCTCGCTGTTCCGCATCGAGCCGAAAACGCGTGCAGTACGCATCTTCGTCCTCGCGGAAAGCACGGCGGTTTTCCGCGCTGTTGAAGGAATAGCACATGCGGTTGAGCGCATACCCGCGCCGTGCCGCGGTGCCATCGAAGATCGGAGTGACGGGAGCGAGTGGGTTGGCTGTGGAGATCATGATGGGCCTCTTCCGGTTACGAATCGCCGGACTCATAAGATAGCGGCCTCGGTCGCGCAGGAACCCAGAGAATATTCGGGCGTCGCTACGCAGAAACCCGTATCGCTTCAGAACGTCGCGTGCAACCGGCGCAGCTTCAACCGGTAAATGAGCGGCGCGTCCTGCGCATAAATATCTTCGAAGAAGAGCACCGGTCCCGCCTCGGTCGCGAGCGCGGTTCCGTACAGAATAAACACGCGAATGGGGCGACTGAGTGGGACGCGCACTGGCGTTGGACTCTGAAGCGCCAGCTCTCGCTTCTGCTCGTTCCAGTCCGGTTCGTCGCGCATCACGTGGGCGAGGAGCGCCATCGGGTCCGAAACCCGGATACACCCATGGCTGAGCGCGCGGCGACTCCGGGAAAACAACTCCCGGGCGGGTGTATCGTGCAGATAGACATTGTGCCGGTTCGGAAAAATGAATTTCACTCGCCCCAGCGCGTTGCCCGAACCCGGCTTCTGACGCAGGCGCAGGCTTCCTTGTGCAAGCAGCCGCACGTTCTCCGGCGTGGCTGGCAATGGCCGGGAACTGTCGCTATCGCCACGCACTATCTCGTAGCCGCTCTTTTCCATCCATGCCGCATTGGCATGTATTTGCGGCAGGAGTTCCTTTACCAGAATGCTGCGCGGGACGTCCCAGTAAGGCTGGACCACGACGTAACGCATGTCCGCTGCGAACACGGGAGTCTGGCGAGCCTTGAAGGCCGCGCCAACGATGACATCCATTTGCAGAATGTCCTGCGCGCGATCCTGCGTCGTGCGAAACGCAAAGAGCCGGAATTGCGGAATGTTCACGACGATCGGCGGCGAGTCCAGCCGTGGCGGCAGCCAGCGCGCTCGTTCGAGAGACAGTTCGATCTGTGCGATCCGTGTCGCGAACGGCGTGGTTAGCGCGAGAAACGTCGCTCGACCAAGCACCCCGTCGACGTCGAGACCATGCCGGGACTGAAAGTTCTTCAGGCCCACGACGAGCGAGGGGTCCAGACTGGGTTCCTCTTGGCCGGGCGGACTTCCCGTTACGCCGAGGTCGCCGAGCGCAATCAAAAGCCGACGCAAAGACCCTGCGCCATCGTACTTCTCGCCGGGCCGGATCGTGGGACGCGGCATCGCCGGCAGCGTTGTGAGGCCCCGACCGTTGGCATCGAGATTCCGGTACTTCGCCAGCGCCTTCTTGAGCAGCGCGTAGTGCTGCAGTTGGGGCTCCAATCCATCCAGGGTGGCGCCCACGTTGGACGAGACGGCCAGCGACTCAACGGCCTGTGCGACGTCGAACTGCGGACGCGCGATATCCAGATCTTGCCCGACATCGACCGGTCGTACGCGTCCATCATGCAGGTCGGACGCGAGGCGTGCCGCGACGACACTCAACGCGATGTCGAGGCGCAGAGTACTTGTCGCCGTCCGCGGACCCGACCTCTGCAGCTCACGCGCTTGTTGCAGGAGACTCGTCGCATCGTAGTCCGCGACCAGCAAACCGCGTCCCTCGACCGCAGCGAACGCCTCGATCAGCTGGCCGGCCGCGCGGCTGAGCTCCCCAGCCTCAATCCACAGAGGGACATAACTTCGCCCCGCGTATACTTTTGAAAGCGGTTCGCGCCATCGCGGCAAGTCCCAAAGTCCTGTCTCCCCAGACACGTGCCCCGAGAACACCTCGCCCACGAAGGTCTCGGCGGGAGAAGCCACGACCTCAGACGCTAAGGCATGCGCGAAGGCTCCTTTGCACAGGATCGCGACAAGCAGTCCGTGCAGTAATCGGGAATTCATGAGTGCGAGCCGGGTATAGCGAGCTAGTCTTCGTAGCCCCATACGGGCATGTGTCGAGCACCCGCGGCCAGCAGCATCGCGAGAGCGGCCCAGGAGCGGGCAATCTGCAGCAGCGTCATGCGGTTACTTCGTGCAACCACTCGACGACGGGTGTGACCTGAGAATCAGCCTTTACCAACACAAAATCGCATGCAAGCGCGTCGATGAGCCTGCTGGTAAGTGTGCCCATCAGCGGGCCGATCCCCTGCCGCCGCGTCAGCGCGCCGATGATCATGAGGTCGTAGTTCTGGCTGTCTGCGAATCCGGGCAGCACATCGTCGGCGGCGCCTGCGATTACATGCTGACTTTCCACTCCCACCTGGAACTTGCGGACCAGGCGCCCCAGCGTCTCCCAATGAGCCTCCACTGCCACTGAATCCTTGGCTTCCTGCTCGCAGTACAGAACATCGAGCTGCCCGTGACAGCCCAGCGTCAGGAAGCCGGCAGCCTCCATTACCGATCTTGCCAGCCCCGAGCCGGCTGCGTCGGCGACATCCACCGCCGCGGCAAAGCGCCCCCGCGCGCTCCAGGGACGCCCGCGGGTCAACATCAGCGGGACGGGGCAGGCCTTTGCCAATTGCCAATCGTTGGCGTCGAGCGAAAATCGCTGCATCGGATGGTGGCCGGCAGCGCTCTTGACGACGAGATCCGGACACATCTCGTGAACCCTGTGAACGACAGACGCGCACAGGGGACCTTCGCTTGCCACGTGCGTTGTGATCGGCACGTCTTCGGCAAGCGAGCGCCCGACAGCGTCCACATAGCGCTGCAAGCGTGAGAGGCGGCCGCTCTGAGCCTCCTCGGGGCTCATTTTATCGTGAGCATGCCGCAGCGAGTGCCCATCCTCCGGATCGCATAAGAAAAGCTCCAGACGCGCTCGAAAATGACGGGCGAGCACCATGGCCTTCGCCACGACGTGCCGGCTTCCGTCAGCCGGGTCTATTACGACAAGAATGGAAGTCAGTTTGTCCACGCGCCGAGCCTGCCTGCGCGAAGCGTCACCTGGTATGCGCGCGCTTGCGTAGCGACCTGTGGAAACTCCCTAGTTCGAGACGAGTGACCTGGGACATACTTCCACCATGTCCGAACCCACACTCCAGGCACTTCTGGAAGCTGCCGTCGATGCGGTCGTCCTCATCGATCATCGGGGTTCGATCACGGCTTTCAATCGTTCTGCCGAACGCCTGTTCGGCTACGGGTCCGAGGAACTGCTCGGCAGGAACGTGAGCATCCTGATGCCTGCGCCGCACCGGGCCGAGCACGATAGTTATCTCGAGCGCTATGCCCGAACGGGCATCCCGCACATCATTGGCGTCGGCCGCGAGGTGGAAGGCCTGCGCAAGGACGGATCGTGCTTTCCCGCATTTCTTTCCGTCGGTCGCGTCGCGGGTGCCGAGCCGCCGCGATTTGTCGGGTTCGTGAGAGACATCACGACCGAGCGCCAGACACTCGCCAGCATCCAGGCCGAACGCGATCGGGCGGAAGCCCGGCAGAAGGAAGCGCAGCACGCGCGGGGACTGCAGGAGCGCATGACCCACGTGAGTCGCATGGCGACCATGGGCGAGATGGCCGCCGGCATTGCTCATGAGCTCAATCAGCCGCTGAGCGCTATAGCAACATACGCGCGAGCCTGCGAGCGTTTCCTCAAGATGGAGCAGCCCGACTTTCCGGAAACTCTCTCCGCGCTGAGCGAGATCAGCCTCGAAGCGATGCGCGCCGGCGAGATAATCCGGCGGCTGAGGCAACTCGTGAGCGCACGACCGAGCGATCACGTAACAACAGACCTCAATGCACTCGTTCGAGACCTCGAAGTGCTCATACAGGCTGATGCCAGAGTCCACAAGACTCAGATCGAGTTCGATCTCGCCGCCACACTACCGCCCGTACGCGGCGACCACACGCAGCTGCAACAACTGGCGCTGAGCCTCGTGCGCAACTCAATCGAATCGCTCACCGAATCTGAAACAAGTGGCCGGCTAGTGATCATCCGCACGTCCCGCGTGCCGGACGGCCGGTTGGAGGTGAGCGTTTGCGACAACGGTCCAGGCGTCGCGCCGGACATGGTGGATCGGCTGTTCATCCCATTTGTCACGACGAAGGTCAACGGCACAGGACTCGGTCTCTCAATTAGTCAGACCATCGCCCAGGCTCATGGCGGCACAATCGGATATCGACCGCACACGCCCGTCGGCGCGTGCTTCTGCGTGCGCCTGCCCCCTTTAGAGGAAGCAGAATGAAAGAGACCGCCCCCACCGTGTATATCGTCGATGATGATAACGGTGTCCGATCTTCCATCCGGGTGCTGATGAAGTCGGTTGGGCTACCTGCGATGGCGTTGGCGTCGGCAAAGGAATTCCTCGCAAGCTATCACCCCAACCAGCCGGGCTGCCTCGTGCTGGACATACGAATGCCAGGTATGAGCGGGCTGGAGCTGCAGGAAGCACTCAACGAACGGGGTGCCGTGATCCCGGTTATCTTCATCACGGGCCACGGCGATATCCCGATGGCCGTTGAAGCGATGCGCCATGGTGCGTTCGACTTCCTGCAGAAGCCGTTCCGTGACCAGGACCTGCTCGATCGCATACAGAAGGCACTCGCTCGTGACGTGGAGACCCGCGAATCTCTGCGCGAACACGGGCGCACACGTGTTCGCATCGCCTCACTCACACCGCGCGAGCGGGAAGTCCTGGACCTTCTCACGTCCGGGAAAGCCAACAAGATGATGGCCCAGGACTTGGGACTGAGTCAGCGAACAGTGGAGATTCACCGCGCGCACGTAATGGAAAAGATGGGCGCCAAGTCCGTCGCTCAGCTGGTGCGCATGGTCATGGATCTGGAGTTCCGCGGCTCGCAGACCTAGCGCGCGGCTCCGTGCGTCGCTGAGGGTATACTTGCGCACGCGGCGATCAATTCGTGACGAGGACGGGACTTATGAATCCCGCCGGCTTTCCGACCAGCAGATCGCAGTCCGTTTGTTCGAGCACCTGTGAGGCGGTGCTGGCGGAGCCCGAAAACCGTTGTCTCGCGGCCACGCCCATTACGAGCACGGCCGGTTTCACTTCCTGCACCAGATCGTTGTTCCGCCCGCCCAGCTTTCCGGAACGTCCTGACCGACATCGCAAACGAAGAGCTCCAGGGCGCTGCCGTAACTTGCGGCCAGCCGCGCAGCCTTTTGAACGCAGGAATGTGCCGTCACGGTCGGATCGACGACCACGAGGATTTTCTGGATGGCGTCGTGCCCAAACGCACGCTCTACGTACCGTATCGATCGGGGGTGAAGCTCTGTCGGGTCGCTCATTTTCGGCTCCTTCAACACTGCGTCCTAGTATCGACACTATGGAAAACTCTCCCATACGCAGTATTGCGGTATTGGCTACGGAGCTGACGAATGCGCCGGCAAAGCAAGCGGCACCGCGATGCCCGGGGCTCGCCGCCTACGCGGTCGGGTTTGAATCGACGCGCGGCAGAGGACGGCTGCGATTTATCGCCGCGACGAACACGGCTAGTTTTGTGTCGTATAAGGCCGCGTCTGCCAGATCGCGTGCATCGAATCCCACTGCCGCCAGAGCTATACGCCCGGATACGCGTTGCAGCTGGGGCACGAGTTTCATAACCTCAGTGCTACCGGAAGTGGTGAAGTACGCCACGTCCCCAAGTCGGGAACGGCAGCGGTTCAGAAAAGCGCGTACGCCCGGCGTCATGCGCCCGAACCACACCGGCGTGCCTATGATCGTCAGAGCGTAGTCCTGCGGATCGGTCGAAAGCGAGCCAATGCTCGCGGCCTTACCTCTCATCGCGTCGAAGGCACACTTGAGGTATCCCACAAAGCCAGTGCCGTGACCTTCGTCGCGGATGCTTTCGACATCCGCACCCATCAAGCGGGCGATGTCGCGTGCCACCCTGGCCGTGTTTCCGCTCATTGAGTAATAGACCACCAGCACTTTTCCTGCGTTGGCACCTGCGCCGCTTACCATGAAGACTCTCCAAATCAAGTCCTTATCAGGGTATTCAGTCTAAGAGAGCCGGCCCACTCCGATCGTCAGTAGTACCGCCGAGCGCCGTTGGGGAAACTGCGTAGCGACGAAGGATTCAGATTTCACTTGCCGGCACGGCGGTACCACTCGAGCTGCCTTGTGCAGGCACCAGCCGGGATAATCTGGAAGCTCACCCTTCCTGAGGGTGTATGTCGAGCCTGATGCGCACGACGCCTTCCTGCGCCATCTCCAAACGAAAGCCCTGTGTTTTCGCAAGTTGCAACATACGCGTGTTCGAGGCGAGTACATCCCCGATCACCTGTCGAACTCCAAGTTGCCGGCAATAACGAACGATCTTCTCCATGAGCACGGCGCCAAGGCCATGGCCCTTCAGGTCTGAACGCACCAGCACGGCAAACTCGGCACTCTCACTGTCTGGATCGGTCTGCGCGCGCACCACTCCAAGGGTCTCAGAGCGGCCGTCCGGTCCCGGCGCCGTGGCAATGAAGGCCATCGAGCGCTCGTAATCCAACTGAGTAAGATACGCGAGCTCGCCCGGTGGAAGCTTCTTCACCGCATGAAAGAAGCGCGCTTGCATGTCGTCTTCGGAAATGCGCGAAATGAATTCCTGATGCTGAGGCGCATCTTCGGGCCTCAAGGGACGCAGCAGTATCGTGCGATGGCCGAGAGTGAGTTGCTCTTCCAGCTCTTTGGGATAGGGCCTGATGGCGAGCCGGTCGGCTGCCCTGCCTGTGGCTCGCGCGACCCGGATGCGTGCGTCCAGCGCCATGACGCCAGCGTCGTCGGCCAGCAGCGGGTTGATATCGAGTTCGACGATCTCAGCGATATCCACGGCAAGCCGGGAAACCTGCACGAGCGCTCGCTCCAGCGCTTGCATGTCGGCAGCCGGGTAATTGCGGAACCCCGCAAGCAACCGGCGCACACGCGTGCGGGAAATGAGCTCCGCCGCCAGCACCGTGTTGAGCGGCGGGAATCCGACTGCCTTGTCTGGAGCGACTTCGACCTGCACGCCACCCTTGCCGAACAATATGATAGGGCCGAATGTTGCATCGACCGCGATTCCGACGATTAATTCGTGTGCGTGAGGCTTTCGTACCATCGATTGTACGGTGAAGCCTTCGAGGCGCGCCTGCGGCCGCTGCACCCGGCATCGCTCCAACATCAGGTTTGCAGCCCGCGCCAATGCGTCGGCGTCGGCGATGTCGAGCACCACACCATCAACATCCGATTTGTGAGTGATATCCGGCGATAGAATCTTGAGTGCGACCGGATACCCCAGCGCCGCGGCTTCGACAAGCGCATCGTCCACATGTGATGCAATGCGCGTGGGGACGACGGGAATGAGATATGCGGCGAGAACCCGCTTCGCTTCGAGTTCGTTCAGAATGAATCGCCCCTCATCGAGCGCCGCGGAAATGATTGCTCTGACTTCCTCAGGGCGGGGCGCAAACGATTCCGGAACTGACGAGGGAACCTCCATCAGTTGCCGCTGATTGCGGTTGTAGCGGACCGCGTGGATGAACGCGCCGATAGCCTCTTCCGGCGTCGAGTATGTGGGAACGCCTGCGTCAGTGCAGAGCTTCCTCGCCTCGCGCACGGCTTCGCCCCCCATCCAGCACGTAAGGACCGGGCGGCCGCTCGCAGCGATTTTTTCTGCGGAAAATCTCGCGATCGTCGTTGCCGGCACAATGGCGGTTGGCGCGTGTATCAAGAGCGCGGCATCCACGGCGGGATCGGCGAGCACGCATTGGAGCGCTTCGACATATCTCGTCGCCGGCGCATCCCCGATAATATCCACGGGGTTTGCATGCGACCAATTCGGTGGCAATACCGCGTCGAGCCTCGCAATCGTCTGTGCCGATAGCGTTGCAAGCTCACCCTGCTCGGCGATGAGCTCATCGGTTGCCATGACCGCCGGCCCTCCTCCATTGCTCACGATCGCAAGGCGCTCACCGTGCAGCGGCTTCAGTCGGACGAGCGTCTCGGCCGCATCGAAGAGCTCTCGCGTGGTATCGACTCGCAACATGCCTGAGCGCCTGAACGCGGCGTCGTAGACATCATCCGCACCCGCCAGAGCGCCGGTGTGTGATGCGGCTGCCTTTGCGCCTTCTGCATACCGACCTGCCTTGACGACTATGACGGGCTTGTTCCGCGCCGTGGCGCGTGCGGCCGACATGAACTTTCGCGCGGCGCTGATCGATTCGACGTAAAGCAGGATCGCCCGCGTATGCGAATCGCGAGCCAGGTAATCGAGCAGATCTCCAAAATCCACGTCCGCACAGTTACCGAGCGAGATGAGGCACGAGAAGCCAATCTTCGCCGTACGCGCCCAGTCGAGCATCGCGGTCGCCAGCGCGCCGGATTGCGCAATGAAAGCAAGATTTCCCGACAGCGCCTGCGCGTGAGCGAAGCTTGCATTCAACCCAATGCGCGGCTGGAGAATCCCCAGGCAGTTTGGGCCGAGAATGCGCAACGTATGCGGCCGGGCTGCCTGAAGCATGGCTTGCGATAACGTGCCGCCGTCCGGGCCCGGAGCATCGAGACCCGCAGTAATCACGACGGCTGCGCGCGTGCCCAGCTCACCAAGCTCACCAATCAGGCTCGGGACGGTAGATGCCGGCGTGCAAATGACTGCGAGATCCGGCACGCCGGGTAGATCACGGATGCTCTTGAATGCGAGGCGGTTCGCCACCTTCTGATGCCGCAGATTCACGGGCCATATCGGGCCGGCGAATCCACCTTCGAGAAGGTTGCGCATCACGGTGGCTCCCACGCTGCCGGGTCTGTCCGACGCGCCGATGAGCGCAACAGAGTGAGGCTCGAGCAGAAAATCGAGATTGCGACTGCTCATGGGACGATGCTAGTCGCTTCCAGCGCCTCAGATCGGACAGTTGCGCGAAGCGGCGTTCGATGAGAGGCTACTTGACGGGATCCGCACTCCCAGCTGGTTTTCATGCTGTCCTCCGAACTCGTCCGCCGGGTCCTCGACTCGGCTCCCGACACAGTGTATTCATGCTGTTGCCATCTTCGCAGCGCGCACACTTACGTCGCTAAGTGCAACGTACTACCCGCTAAGGATTCGTTCGTATGTCCCTGCGGGGCTCGCGGTGGAAACATGGCGCACTTGAGGCGGCCCTGCTTTCCTGCTTCAGCCGGAGATCACCATGGGCACCATCCGCACGGTTCTCGTCGCAGTGAAAGACTCCACGGCGATCTCATTGCCGGCCGTCACGAAAAGCGCGCGCCTGGCGCGTGGATGCGTTTCGCAGGACTTCCGAGTGCGGGCCTCGCAGCCTGACAGAGGAAACCATTTCATGGCCACGACCATCCGGAGTCTCTCATGACATTCCGCCTTCGGCGCATCCTCGTCGCCATCCGCGACGAGCGTCATACATCCCGAACCCAGCTGCGCAAGGCTGCTGCCTTGGCGCGAGCGAGCGGCGCTCGGGTCGAGTTGTTTCACGCAATTAACGAGCCGCAAGCACTCGACTCACTTCGACGGGGGTCAGTTGCCGGCGAACCGGTGCGTGAAATCGTCGGCCGGTTAGCTTCGCAGTCCGAGAAACGCCTCGCGCGCCTCACGGCGCTGAAGGATTTTCGGGGACTGAAAGTGACCTGCTCGGCAAGCTGGGACTTCCCCCCGCACGAAGCGATTATTCGCCGCGCTCTGGCGACGAAGGCAGACCTGGTGGTGGCCTGCACCCAGCACAAGGGCGTCGCTGCTCGACTTCTGCTCGCCAATACGGACTGGGAGCTGATCCGCCACTGCCCGTGCCCAGTACTGGTCGTCAAAACCTCGCGTGCATGGAATAAACCTGCGGTGATCGCCGCAATCGATCCGTTTCATGCGCACGACAAGCCCGCGGCGCTCGATCGTCGTATTCTCGAGGCAGGACGCTACCTTGTGCGCGAGCTGCAGGGGTGCTTGCATGCCTTCCATGCATACATGCCCATGGTGCTGGTCGCACCCGCACCGGCCGGTCACGCACTCGCGATCAACGCGTCACCCGAGCTCGAGGAGATACACACCGAGCAGGTAACGAAGGCTTTTGAGCGCGTCGTCACGCGCTTCGGCGTTGCACCGAGACGGCAGCACCTTCACATGGGCATCGTGCACGATGAACTGGCCGCCGCGATTCGAGACGTGGATGGCAGAATTGTCGTCCTGGGTGCCGTGTCACGCTCGGCGATCCGGCGGTTCCTCATTGGCAGCACGGCAGAGCGCATGCTCGATCGGCTGGAATGCGACTTCCTGATCGTGAAGCCTCCCTCCTTTCGCTCTCGGGTTCCCCGTAGAGCTTCGCTCGCCTGGCTCGAGGGTTAAACGGTCAATTCAACCACGCGAGCACTCCAAGAGGGTTATGCGTGCGCGCGATTGACACTATCCAGCCGTAGACCAGGCACGCTGCAATCGTGCAGATGAGGCGAGAGCGCCGTGTGGGAGCGCGCTTGAGTCCGAAGCTTGCCAGGACGATATAGAGAACGACGAGGGGCACTTTCGCCGTGAGCCAGGAGTTCACGAACGGAAACTGGTGTAGCACCGTCATCAGCATGAGCGCCGCCGTCAGCAGCACTGTGTCGACCGTGTAACTGAGATAGCGAATCGGCGCGGCCATCGCCCACAGTTGCCTTCCCTGCACCGCCAGGGCGCGTAACAAGAACAACCCGCCGCTCGACACGACGGCAATGACGTGGACCAGCTTGATCTGCGGGTAGAACTCGATCACGAGCTACCTGGGAAAAATGCCTCGGCAGCGCGTGCGCCGACATTCACCGGCGTCAGCTCGCGCGCTGCGGATGCATTCGATCCTCCACCTTGAAGAACTTCCGCGCGTGCGCCACGATTTCTCCGTCAGTCGGATGATCGAGCGTTTCCACCGCCAGGATACGCGCTCTAAGTTTTTGATCATGGTGTTCAATGTGCTTGATGAGTTCGTGCTTCGCGTTTGCTGGCCCGACGACGAGCACTTCACCGGCGCCGGCGATGGCCGACACGACCCGGTGAAAGAATGGCTGATCTTCTGTCGCGTGACCGCTTCCGATTGAATTCGCCTTGTGGTGAAGATGCAGTGTCGGATTCGTGGCCGACACCAACACCCTCGCGAAACCCTCGGCATTCAAGTGGAAAACACGGGCCTCGTGATGATCGATCCACACCGCAGAGTGATAGTGCTGAGTCACAGATTTACTCCAGATTTGAACGGCGTCGGAGCGCGGGCCGCGAACCGGCGCCAGAAGCAGCGTCGAGTATCAGGTGAATGTTCACACGAACACCCCCATGCGCCGTGAGGAACAGTCACGGGTGGTTTACGCATTCCTGCGTATGCCCCGCCGCTCGGGTGATTGCCGCCACGGATTGAACGACATACTTGGAATGCCTCAGGAATTCGCCTGAGCCGCGCAGCTCTGACACTCTCGAGCGTACGCCACGGCCGCGAGTCGCTGCGTGCTGATGGGGCCAGCGCATGTCTCGCAAACGCCGTAACTCCCCTCGTCCACGCGGCGCAACGCCATCGCGATCTGTGTCAATTCGACGCTCGTCGCGACCGCCAGATTATCTACAACCTCATCGTTCTCCCGCTGAATTGCACGGTCGGGAGCATCGGCGCTCAACGGAGCGTCAACCCTCCTGCTGTCAGCCAGCAATCGATCACGGCGGCTCTCGAGCTCGCGCTGCCGCCGCAGAAGATGCATACGAGCTTCATCTACTTCCAAGTTACTGACCTTAGCTGGATTCATGTTCCTCACCTCGCCGTTGATTGCATAGTGCAGTAGCTGTGCACATCTGAACACTGAGATTTTTCGGCCTGCGCTACGCAGTTCTCCCGGTAGAAATGTCGACCCGCGTACGCGGTACGCACTTTTGGGCGTAACTTCGCGTTAGTTCCGCTAGAAGACTAAGGACTCTTTCGTATGTGCTGAATTGACCGGCGTGCAATCATTTTGTGCGCATCCTCACGAGCGAGAACACGGTCATGAACACCAGAAAGCGCTGCGGAACCGAGCGGATTCGCCATGCGGGACCACTTGCGGCGTTAGCTCTGTGCGCCATCTTGCCTGTGCACGCCGCTGCAGACCGCGGCCTCAACGAGGGCGATGAAGCGCGACGCGAGCTCATTGAGGCGGCCCGCCTGGTACCCAATACCCGACACGGCGCGGAGCTATTCGAGACCTGTGCCGCCTGCCATGGCCGCGACGGATTGGGCGCTTCCGACGGAAGCGTCCCCGCCATCGCCGGGCAGCACGGCTCGGTTTTGCTGAAGCAGCTCGTAGATTTCCGTCATAACCGGCGCTGGGACGAGCGAATGCAGCATTTCAGCGATCGGCATCATCTCGCGAGTGCGCAGGAGCTCACTGATGTCACCGCCTACGTTTCCGGTCTGCGGCGTTTCGCGCCCCGAAGTAACGCGACTGGAACCGGCGAATACCTGCACCAGGGGACCAGCGTCTATTTCCGTGTGTGCGAAGCGTGTCACCGCCCATTGGGACAGGGAGACTTACTGCATTTTCGGCCACGGCTGGCCGGCCAGCACTATCAGTATCTTCTCAAGCAGCTGAACGACATGGCATCGGGCAATCGGCAGGCAGTACATCCCGCACATGTCGAGCGGCTCCGCATATTGAGTCCAGAGGATCTCATGGGTGTCGCGGACTACCTTTCGCGCCTGAGCCCTGAGCTTTCCTCTGACAGCGTGATACAGGCGAGTCGCCCATGACCTCGGCCGCCGACCGCGTTCGAGCCATTCTCGAGAGTCCATCCTATCGACTCGCAGAGGACGACACGGCATTCATGGAAAGTGCTGCGGCTCGCGCTTCGCGTCTGTCACTGGAATTCATGCGTGCGGATATGTATCTGCGCGAGCACAAGATCAATTCGACTGTCGTGGTGTTCGGCGGAACCAGAATCAGAGATCCCGAGATTGCGGAAGCCGCTCTCAGAGCCGTCGAAACAGGAAGCTTCCCAGATGGCACGCGACTCGCGACGGCGAAGCGGGATCTGCGAATGAGCCGCTACTACACAGAAGCACGGCAGTTCTCGAACAGCCTGTCACACCGGGTGCGAAGGAATGACGGTCACCACCTGGTCGTGGTGACCGGGGGTGGCCCGGGCATCATGGAAGCCGCGAATCGCGGTGCATTCGAAGCTGGCGCGCCCAGCGTCGGGTTCAATATCCGGCTTCCGTCGGAACAGCCGCCCAATCCCTACATCTCTCCCCATCTCGCGCTCCGGTTTCACTACTTCGCGCTGCGCAAGATGCATTTCCTGCTTCGCGCCCGCGCGCTGGTCGCGTT
Organism: Gammaproteobacteria bacterium; assembly: GCA_040007735.1. Lineage (GTDB taxonomy): Bacteria > Pseudomonadota > Gammaproteobacteria > Steroidobacterales > Steroidobacteraceae > JADGHX01. The sequence continues at coordinate 35,030 of JBDTUL010000001.1, forward strand.
CCCCGGCGGGTACGGGACGCTTGACGAACTATTTGAAGCGCTGAACCTGATCCAGACCCATGAGATGAGGCCGATTCCAATCGTGCTCGTTGGCGGAGAATTCTGGCGACGCGCGATCGATTTCGCCTACCTCGTCGATGAAGGCTGCATCGATGAGGCCGACCGGGGGCTGGTTCGCATCGTAGAGACTGGCGAAGCGGCCGCTGACGTGGTTCTCGCGCTGCATACGGCTCCATCTCCGACCGCAACCCAGGAAACAGTTTCATAGAGGAGCTCACGCAATGAGCGCGATTAGAAGCATTCTGGTTGCCGTGAAAGACGCGGATACGAAGCAGCTGCCGGTAGTTGCCAAAGCCGCGCAATTAGCCCGGTGCTTCGGCGCCTCCCTCGAGCTCTTCCACGCCATCTCGGAACCTGTTTACGCGGGCTTCCAGCTGACGGAGCAGTCGCTGCAGGAATTGAAGTCCACTCGGGTCGCGCAACACCTGATTCGCCTCGAAGGGCTCGCAGCGCAGTTTCGCGGGCCGGAGGTGCGAATCTCCACCTCAGCGGCTTGGGACTTCCCCGCGCACGAATCGATAGTGCGCCGAGCTATTGAGGTCAAGGCGGATCTCATTGTGGCGGCTTGCCACGATGGCAGACGCCTCACCCCGTGGCTGATGCATCTCACGGACTGGGAGCTGCTTCGAACCAGCCCGATGCCTGTGCTGCTCGTTCGCACCGAAGAGCCGTACGAGCGGCCGATCGTGCTGGCCGCCGTCGACCCGCGACATGCGCATGCCAAACCGTCGAGCCTGGACTTGGTGGTGCTCGACACGGCCTCGCACATCACGCGTGCGCTGTCGGGGTCCCTGCATGCGATGCATGCTTACTTTCCCGTGCCGCTAGATGTTCCAGCCTCCGACATTCTCACGGACGAGCAGGCTGGCCGGCTTTACACGAAGATCGAGAAGCGTGCGCGATCCGCCTTCGAAAAGTGCGCCGCCCGCGCTCACATCCCTCGTGCTCGCCGGCATCTCGTCAAGAAGAATCCGGTCATCGCGATTCCAGAAGTTGCGAAGGAAGTGGGTACCGACATTCTAGTCATGGGCGCCGTCTCCCGGTCGGGTCTCAAGCGAATTTTTATCGGTAACACGGCGGAGCGCGTGCTGGGACACGTTCGGTGTGACGTGCTGGTGGTCAAGCCACGGCGATTTGCGAGACGGATTGTAAAGGGACAGCGCGGTGTGCGGCTCGTGGCGCAACAGTTGCCGTCGGTTTACTTCTGATCTGTCATTTGCGCAGGCCTTAGGGAAGTCCCATGCAAGAAACCGCATCGACCGTTTTCATTGTCGATGACGACTACGGCGTGAGATCGTCCATCCGAGTACTCATGAAATCGGTTGGTCTTCCCGCCACACCTTACGCGTCGGCAAGAGAGTTCCTGGATGTATACCACCCGAGCCAGCCCGGCTGCGTGGTACTCGATATCCGTATGCCCGGCATGAGCGGGCTCGAGCTGCTGCAGGCGCTCAATGAGAAAGGCGCGGTAATACCCGTCATCTTCATCACCGGCCACGGCGACATCCCGATGGCCGTCGAGGCCATGCGTCTCGGCGCATTCGACTTCCTGCAGAAGCCGTTCCGGGACCAGGATCTGATCGACCGGATCCAACAGTCCCTGGCCCGCGACGCAGAGACGCGGGAAGAACTTCAGGAGCACGGACCCGATCCGGGCCGTTGGCCGCGAGACAACAGTGCTGGCTGACGAAGGCTGTCGTACTGCGCTACGTCATTGCCAACTACCTACGAGCCGGGCGCCGCGGTCTGCACAACCGGCATAAAAGCTGCAACGCACTGCCCGCGCGTCGGTGCAGAGTCGACGCCGCCGCTCGCATGCATACGCAGTATTGGGCGCTCTCGTTACCTTGACCGATCAGGCGCCCGCATGACCTGCGATACGGCTCCGATAGCTTAGGGTGCACTTCGGTGCAACTTCAGCATGCCTTCGACCTCGTCGACGATGCTTTCGCGCGTGGTATCCGCGTCGATGACTTCCAGATCCTCGCCGGGTTTGATCGCCTCGACGCTTGCCTGCTGATGTTCGAGCACGGCGAGAGTCGCCTCCGAGGCATCGTGCGCTTTCCGCGCACGATCGAAAATGCGAGTCCGCAGCACCTCGAAAGGGGCGCGACAGCGCACCAGCACCAGCGGCACATGCAGGTCGGCTGCGAGCTTGATGAAAAGTGCACGATCAGCTCGACGCTGAAAGGTGGCGTCCACTATGGCGCAGAACCCTCCCGCCAGAATGTCTGATGCGCAACGAGCAAGCCTTCGGTAGGTGTGGTCGTTCGCTCCCTGTGCGTAAAGCCCCTGATCGATGCCCGAATGCGAAGAGTGAGACGCAACAAGCCCCGCCAGCCTCTTGCGCTCGACATCCGAGCGGACGTGAATCGCACTGAACCTGCCTGCCACGCGCTGCGCGAGCCACGTCTTTCCCGAACCGGACAGGCCACTCATGAGGACGAGCGTGGGCCGGTGGGGCGCAAGAAGATTTCGCGCACAGTCGAGGTATTCCCGATGATCCGATACAAAGCGATCGCACCCGTTAGGCCCAGCCGCGGTCGCGCCTTCAACTTCGAGCGCGGCCACTTTTGCGCGCACTAGCGCACGATGCGCTCCATACAGTCGCAGCAGGCGCACCGCCTCGTAGTCGCCACCCTCGCCCAGATAGCCATTGACGAACGCATTCGCATGCACGCTCGCGCCGCGACGGCACAGGTCCATGAAGAGGAAGGCGATCTCCTCAGCGACATCGATCCAGCGGAACGCGGGCTCGAACTCCAAGCCATCGAAGGCAAGGAGGCGTCCGGCGCTTCTCACCACGTTGCAGCAGTGCAGATCGCCATGGCATTCCCTGACACGCCCACTCGCGTGCCGCGCATCGATAAAGGCCGCACATGCCTCGAGCCGCTTGTGCATGGACTGAGTGAGTTCCCGGCTGTCGATGTGCAATCCAGCGCGTCTGGAGAGGCTCCCCACTTGCTCGAGATTCTGGCGTAAAGCCTCTGTGACCGAGACGAGGGTGCCATAATGTGAGCCGGTTTCGGCGGGCGGTAAGCGCTCGTGGAGCCTTGCAAGATGCTCTCCAAACTGCGAAAGCTCGCTTGGCTCGACGCGAGCCTCGGCGACCAGCCGATCGAGCTCTTCACGCGTGTCGAACTGACACATGCGCACTGCATGCTCGATGATGTCGCCAGTACCACCTATTCGTGCATTCCGACCGTCACTAGTGATCGGCACGACATCCAGATAGAGGTCCGGCGCGAAGCGCCGATTGAGCCGCAGCTCTTCACGACAAAAAAACAGGCGCTGCTCGGCCGAGCGCATATCGATGAACGGGTAGCACACCGGGCGCTTGATCTTGTATGCGAATGCTCCCGCCAGACAGACCCACGAGATGTGTGTTTCGATGAGCCGCACCCGATCTACCGGATGCGGATAGGCATCCGGCTCCATCAGGAAAGAAAGGTTTGCGGGAAGGCCGCTCAACCCCGTCACCCAGGCGTTGCGGAAACGGCCAGCGCTGCGGGAGGATCGGACCGGACCGCGACACGGACGGCCGCGAGCCGATCATACAAGCGCCGCTTGCGCACGAGAGGCACCCATTCGTAGGCCAGCATCTCGGTGGGTCGCCACAGCGCAATCCACCCCAGAATGATGAGGCCCTCATCCAGCGCCTGAGGAAGCCCCGCGACGAACCGAAGCAGCAGCTCGCGCGCCGTCATGCAAATCGCGAACGCGATGATGCCGACTATCAGGGCGATGTGTCCCATGCGGCGATGCTCGAAGAGCTCGCGACGAGCGGCGGCCGCCATCCGGCCGTAGTAGTTTTCGACTGCCGTCTGCAGATCGCTAGCAAGTGCAGCGTCACCATGGGTATGCACGTGGAGGTGCCAGGCCGTTGCAGATCGTTTGTCACTGAACTCATCCTCGATAAACGCGGCAGCGTTTTGATCGAGGTCCCGATCCCAGAACGGCGACGGGTCGAGCGAGCTGAGCATCTGCGAAAGGTCCCGCACGTGAATGCTGACGGACGCTGTGCTGTGAGGGTGCGCCTTCATCATAGGATGGTCGGCTACTTTCGTCCCTCGCGCCATACGACGAATCGCGAGAGCCGCTAAGGAGTCTTTCGTATGTTCGCCGTGCTGGCCGGGTGAAAGGATGTGCGTGAATTCAAAATCAGCGTGGGAGCCTCTTCATGCCAGCCATTCGCACGATCCTCGTGGCCATAAAAAACCCGGATTCGAAGTCGCACCCCTCGATCGCCAAGGCGGCACAGCTTGCGAAAGGGTTCGGCGCGAAGCTCGTCCTGTTTCATGCCATCACCGACCTCGTAACAACGGACTCATACCTGTTTGCGGACGATTTGGTAAACCGGCTGCGCCGGGACAGGATGGCCGACTACCAGAGACGGCTCGAGGCCATCGCCGCGCCTCTGCGGGAACAAAAGCTAGATGTCAGGGTTTGTGCGGCCTGGGATTTCCCCGCCCACGAGGCGATCGTCCGGCACGCCCGCAAGCACAAGGCCGATCTCATCGTCGCCGAATGTCATGTGGGCCGGCGGCTCGCGCCATGGCTGCTGCATCTCACCGATTGGGAGCTGTTGCGCACGAGCCCGGTGCCCGTGCTGCTCGTCAAGGGCGGCGCAGCCTGGGAAGACGTGAAGGTGCTTGCGGCGATCGATCCGTCACATCAGTTCGCCAAACCCGCGAAGCTCGATTCGCGCATCCTGGCCGCCGCTGACACATTCACCACCGCCCTGAAGGGCACGCTGCACGTCGCGCACTCCTACGTCGCCGTGCCAGCGGGCGCCGTGCCTATGATGGGCGCCAGCGGGCTGCTCGTCAGCGAGATCATTCAGGGCACGGAGGCGCGCGCCAGGCAAAACCTCAAAGCAGCCGTGGCAGGGTCCAGAATCCCGCGCAGTCGCCAGCATCTGGTCCAGGGCGTTCCGTTGGAGGCGATCCCGCGCCTGGCACAAAAGTTGGGCTGTGGGCTCATCGTCATGGGCGCCCTCTCGCGCTCCGGCCTGAAACGCGTGCTCATCGGAAACACTGCCGAACGGATTCTCAATCTGCTAACCGCCGACGTCCTCGTCGTGAAGCCTCTCGAGTTCAAGACGCGCGTCATGAAGCGCGGTCGCGGAGTGCATCTCATCGCCTCTCCTGCCGCCGCAATCGGGGCGTGACACTCGGGCCGAAGTCGAAGTAGCGCGTTGCTGCTGACCGAGGCGACAATGACAGAGAAGCTGGAAATGTCGGGCGCGGAGATGTAAGTCCCCGCTCCCGCGAGACCGACTAGTCCTTCGAACCGCACGATGGCCCGCCGATGATGAGGCCCGCGATGAACGCAAAACCTGCTGCGGCTCCGACGGTCTTCCAGGTGTTTTCACGAAAGTAGCCGTCCACGGCCTCGACGCGCTGATGTAAAGCGCGCGTGATCGCCTGGTGCACGCCGTCGATCCGCGCGCGAATCGCCGCCACTTTGCAATCGACCTGAGGATCCTGCGCCGCGCTGCCACCGGCAGGCGCCGCGGCCGCGGCTTTCGTAAGCTCATCGATGTCGGCGAGCACGCGCGTGAGGTCTTCGAGAACCTGTCGGGAATTAATGGACATTCTGACATCCTCCTTTGAATCACTGAAACAGTGTAGGTGCATCCAAAGCACGCCCGCCTGAGTAGTTCCGCAGGCACACTCGGGAGAATCGCGTAGTCAGTTCCGCGGCTCGTCGGTCGAAAGATCGTAGACGTCGCGATGCTCGGGAACCGTGACGTTCCACCCGAGCCCGTGCTCGATGCGAAACCGCAGCGCATCGCTTGCCGACGGCTCGCCGTGAGTGACGAACGTATGACGGGGCGCGCGCCCGAGTTGTTTCATCCAGGCGATCAACTCGTCGGCATCGGCGTGCGACGACGAGGCCTGCAGCTGGCCGATCTCCGCCTTGACGGCAAAGTCCTGCGAATGGATGCGGATCGACGCCGCCCCCCGCACCAGCGCACCGCCTCGGGTACCGGGCGACTGATAGCCGCCGAACAGGATGAGATTCCGCGCATCCCCGAGAAACGCCTTGAGATGGTGGACGACGCGCCCGCCCGTGGCCATGCCGCTTGCGGAGATGATGATGGCGGGACCTGTGAGCCGATCGAGCTCCTTTGAGCCTTCCGACGTGGTCACGATCTGCGCCGCCCCCGACATGGATCGGCAATCCGCTTCGCTGAGCCGGTGCTCGGATCGGAAGCGCTCATAGAGTGCCGTGGCATCAATGGCCATGGGACTATCGATATAGACGGGAACATCGGGCAGAGATCCCTTCTGCTTGAGGCGGGCAACGAGAAGAAGCAACGCCTGGGTGCGGCCGACAGCAAAAGCAGGAACCACAACGGTGCCGCCTCGCGCGATGGCCTTCGACAGCCAGCCATTCAGCTCCGCCTCCGCATCGATCGCGGGATGGAGCCGATCGCCATAGGTCGACTCCGTGACCAGGTATTCAGTTTGTGCAGGAACCGCTGGCGCGTTCATCACGGGCTCATTCGGACGACCCAGGTCGCCGGTGAAAGTAACGGAAAGCCCTTCTGCCTCGAGCCGTACGAAACTCGCGCCGAGCAAATGTCCGGCGGGTCGCAGCTCGAAACGGAATACGCCTGCGATCATCCGTGGCTTGTCGAAATCCACCGGACGGAACAGCTTCAGGCACGCTTCGACGTCATCGAGCGTGTACAACGGCAGCGCCGGCTTGTGCTTGGAGAAGCCGTGCCGATTCGCGTATCGCGCCTCTTCTTCCTGAAGATGAGCGCTATCGGGCAACAGGATCCGGCACAACTCGAAAGTACCAGCCGAACAGTAGATCGGTCCATGGAATCCACGGCGTACCAATGCCGGCAGGTAGCCGCTGTGATCGATGTGTGCGTGTGTGAGCACCACAGCGCCGACTGCGGCCGGATTGAATGACGGCGCAGCCCAGTTCCTCAACCGGAGCTGCTTGTATCCCTGAAACAGCCCGCAATCGATGAGCACACTCTGCCCCGCTGCCTGCAGCAGATAACGAGAACCTGTGACCGTACCCGCCGCACCGAGGAACTGCAGTTGCATAGCCGCCCTCTGATTGTTCTGGACTGGTGCATTTGAGGAAACATCACCCCGGTGTGTCATTCGGGGGATTGCCTGCCGACTAAGTAGTACTCGCGTGCCCCTACGGTTCCGCGCGAATGGGCGTCGTCGATCGCCGAAGAGATGATAGGGCATGCTACCTGTGAGTGTGACCGGCACGTCCGCAGCTTCTGCAACGGCTCGTGACGACACCGGACGGGCTCACCACCGAAGAGGCGGAGCGGCGTCTGCTGGCGCGCGGATTGAACCTCACTCATTCGCCGGCCGCAACGCTGGAACATCAGACTCGTGCGCACCTTCATGCTGCTGGTCGGGCCAGTCAGCTCGCTTTACGATTTCCTCACGTTCTACGTGCTGCTGCACGTATTCCACTTCGACGAGGGCCTGTTCCAGACAGGCTGGTTTCTCGAATCTCTGGCGACGCAGACACTGGTGCTGTTCGTCATTCGTACGGTCGCCCGGCCTTGGAAAGACCGGCCGAGCGTTCCGCTGACGGTCACCACGCTGCTGGTCGTTCTTGTGGGCGGGATACTCCCGTACTCACCGCTTGCGCCGCCACTCGGGCTGCATCCGTTGCCAGCGGCGTACTTTCTGCTTCTCGCGGTAGTCACGGTCACTTACCTCGCGCTCGTCGAGCTCGTGAAGGGGCACGTGATGAAAGGAATTCTCGCCTCCGGCGATAGAATTGCATAGTCGGGCCGAAGAGCGAGTTCAAACGCTTACGTAGTTTCACTGAGACTCTACGAAAGCCCGCGCATGGCGGATCAACCCCCCCGGCTATCAACATACTCGTGCGAATCGACCACTACAGGAGAGCACGATGAACGTCGGACACCTTCGCCAGCACCACGTTGTAACGTGTCAGCCGGCCGACAATCTGGTTACCGCCGCAAGGCTGATGCGGGAGAAGCATGTCGGCTTCCTGGTGGTAGTAGAAGTCGATGCGCAGGATGGAGACCTTACGCCCATCGGGGTCATTACCGACCGGGACATCGTCATCTCGGTCGTTGCCGAGGACGTAAGTCCGCACTCGCTGACTGTCGGTGACGTGATGACCCGCAAACCTGTGGTCGCGTTGTCAGAGGACCCACTTAGCGACTCCGTTCAACAAATGCGGCTGAAGGGTGTCAGACGTCTCCCCGTCGTAGGCACGCGCGGGCATCTCGTGGGTGTGATCTCGCTGGACGACGTGCTGACGAGGATGGCAGCGGATTTCGGAGGTGCAGCCGGCGCAATCTCCAAAGGTCGCGCATTGGAAACCGAGATTCGTCCGTAGCGCAATGACGTTGGAGCGGTCATGGAACATCGCTGGGGTCGTCGTATAGAGGCTGACGTTGCCGTTCGCTTGGTAGCGTCTCCGGGTGCAATCGGCTGGGGCCGGCTGAGGAATGTGAGTATCAGCGGTGCATTCGTGGAGACCCGCCTGAGATTGCCCATGCTGGCGGTCGTCGATGTTGAGCCCCAGCACGGCCCGTCTGCAAATCGAAAGATTCAAAGGCTGCGCGCATGTGTCGTGCGACATAGCAGCGCGGGTATGGGGCTCGAATGGGAAGAACTGTCCGGGCGCGCCCTCGAGGCCGTTCTCGGTCATAGCGCCGCCTCAGCAGCCGCGCCGCCTCCGAAGGGACACGATGAACTCGATCAACCCGACCGCTACGTAATCTCCCTGAGTCGTTAGGCATCGCTACGAATCGCGCTCGCCGACTACGTGACGCGAAGATGTAGCGCTCCGCTCAGATCCGGACAACGCCAACTGGAGAGCCGATTATGCGAACCGTGCGCCGAATACTGGTGGCCGTGAAGGAACCTATGGCAAAACGCCTCCCGGCGGTCGAAAAGGCGACGCAGCTCGCTCGGTCGCTAGGTGCGGACGTCGAGCTGTTCCACTCGATCTCCGGGCCCATCTTTTTGGGCGCCGACAGTTTCGACGGTGGCAGCCTCGCAGAAGTCCAGAACGCGCGTCGCGTCCAGGTCAAAAGCCGTCTCGAAGCGATTGCCAGCAAGATTCGCAAGCAGGGGATCAGTGTTAGCACATGCGCGGACTGGGACTTCCCCGCCGGCGAGGCGATTGTCCGGCGCGCGGCTCGCACTCGGTCCGATCTGATCGTGGCGGACTGTCACGCGGGCAAGCATCACGGTTCCTGGCTCCTGAGGCTGACCGACTGGGAGCTTCTGAGACATAGCTCTGTGCCGGTGCTGCTCGTGAAGAGCGCTCGCCCGTATCGGAATCCGGTCGTGCTCGCCGCGGTGGACCCGGGGCACGCGTTCGCTAAGCCCGCAAAGCTCGACGATGAGATTCTGAGTGCCGCCGCATTAGTGAAGAGGACGCTGCGAGGAACCCTACACGCCGTACACGCCTATGTACCAGTGCCAAACGATGCGAAGCCTTCCGAGTTGCTCGATCCCGACGCGACCAGGACTCTGGATGCCCGCGCTCGCACGCACGCCCGCCAACGGCTTCAGCCGCTGCTCAAGAAGGTTACGGTGCCGCCTGGCCAACGGCACCTCGTAGGCCAGCATCCTATCAACGCGATCCCCGATCTGGCGCGCGAAATCGGCTGCGCCATATTGGTTATGGGTGCAATTTCACGTTCCGGACTAAAGCGCCTTTTTATCGGCAACACGGCGGAACGGATACTCGATGAGGTAGGGTGTGACGTGCTTGTGGTGAAGGCGCCGGGCTTTGCAAGTCGAATTCCCTATGCCGAACGCGGGACACGAGTGGTTATGTCGCCAATGCCGCGTCGGCCCTGACTATTTCATTGGCATGGGCGCGGCGCGCTTCTGACCATCCTGCTCCGTGCGCTGAATAGAGCGCAGATAGGTGACGAGACGATCCACTTTGTCGGTTGCCTGCCGATGAGCAACTTCATCGTCCGGGTCGTCGCCAAAGAATTCATAGCCCCACACGGGCATGTGTCGAGGTCCGTGCGAGCGCAGTTCTGCCTGACCGTCGATGATTCGAAATATCTCGAGGTCCGGAAACACTCCACCGCGACGTGCGGATATCAGCGTAAGGTCTGGCACCTTGACTGTCAGAAACGGTGACACCGGCCCATTGCCACGAGCGTCGGCGCCGTGGCAACCCGCGCACGAGACCTGATAGAGGTGCCCACCCGGCGCGTGCTTGCGGACGTCATCAGCACGAGTGGCCGCCCAGCGCAGCGCCATGACTGCGACGATCGCCAGAATCGTAGTGTTACGAGCCCACATGGCAGGCATCATGCCGTAACCGCGCGTGCCGGCTCAGCGACACCGCCGGCCCAGCCTCCTGATTTCACGAGCACGAAGTCGGATTCGAGCGCATCTACCAGCCTGCTGGTAAGAGTCCCCATCAACGCGGCAAGACCCTTCCGGCGGCTCAGCGCACCCATGATCAGAACGTCATACGGTACTCGCGCGGCAAAGCCGGGCAACGTGTCTTCGGCGTCACCGTGGAGCACATGCAATCGTTCATTACCCACGCGGAACTCGTGGACAAGGCGATTCAGAGTGCCAGTACGTGCATCGTGAGCAGCGGCGTCTCCGTTCTCAGGGTCGCTGAATACGACGTCGAGTTGTGCGTGACAGCCCTGAGCCAGTAAGCCCGCAGTGTGCAGGATCGAACGCGCAAGACCGGTTCCCTCCCGCTCGGACACATCGACGGCCGCAGCAAACGTGGGGCGTGCGCTCCAGGGACGACCACGCGTGAGCATCAGGGGCGCAGGGCAAACTCTCACGAGCTGCCAATCGTTCGCGTCCAGCGCAAACCGCTGCAGTGGGTGATGACCCGCCGCACTCTTGATAACGAGGTCGGGCTTCGTCTCGAGCACTCGCTGTACAATCGCCTCATAGTGCGGGCTCACGGCAGATACATGAGTCGATATTTCGACATCATCGGCCAGCGATTGCCGAAGTGCCTCGAGGTAACGCATACCTCTGGCGACACATGCCCGCAGGGCGGCCTCGACCCCGGCGTGATCATATGTGTGCCGCAGGATGAAAGCCTGCTCCGAATCGCAGAGGAACAACTCCAGTCGGGCGTTAAAATCGCGCGCCAGCACCATGGCTTTGGCCAGGACGTGCCTGGTCTCATCGGCTGGATCGATCACAACGAGAATTGAGCTCAGTTTTTCCACGGTGGCGCCCTCTGTCCGTGGTAAGCATGCTCGCCCGCAGAGCCCGATCACGAAATGCGTGTGGTTCCGTAGCGACCTGTGGAAACTCCTTAGCGCCCCGCGACCGTGCACGTTCCATCGGATCCAGCGCCTGGGCGTCACTTGCCAATACGGCGGTTTCCAGAAGGCGCCGCAGAGCCGGGGAGTGCGCGATGTCTTCGCACGCCTGATTCGGCCGCCAGGACTCTTGGGCGCTCTGCATCTGTACAAGCGACATGGAATTGCGCGTCAGCGTGCCAGTCTTGTCAGTGCACAGAACCGTCGCGGATCCAAGCGTTTCGATAGCAGAGGCTCGCCTGGTGAGCACACGTGACCGCGACAGACGCCACGCCCCCATCACCATGAACACGGTCAGCACGAGCGGGAATTCCTCTGGCAGCATCGACATGCCGAGCGCGATGCCACCGAGCAACGCATGCAACCAATCGCCGCGCAGAACGCCGTACAGCACTACGGCAAGCGCGCTCAACACGAATCCCGCTATAGCAAAGATGACAACCAGGCGCCGCATCTGCGCCTGCAGCCGGGGCTGCTCTTGCTCGATGGCGCTCACCGCGCGCCCGATCTTCCCGATCTCGCTGCGGCCGCCCGTGGCCGTGACGGTCGCAAGACCCGTACCGCGCAGAATCAGCGTTCCGGAGAACAGATAAGGGAGATCGTCGCCACCCGGCGCGGCAGGCGCCGAACCGCCCTGGTCGGCGAGGCGCTTGCGAACCGGAACAGATTCGCCGGTGAGTAACGACTCATCTACGCGAATATCGCTGCCCTCCACGAGTATCGCGTCAGCGGCTACCCGGTCGCCCTCTGTCACCACGAGCAAGTCGCCGCGCACCACGTCTCGTCCCGCAATGCGATGTCGCTCGCCATCGCGGATGACAAGCGCACGCGGACTCGTGAGATCCCTGAGCGCATCGAGCACTCGTTCGCTGCGACCTCGCTGGATCATCGCAATGGAAACCGACACAGTCGCGAAGGCTGCCAGCACGACTGCCTCACCCACATCGCCGATCACCGCGTATAGAACGGCTGCGCCAATCAGAAGCGCAAACATCGGCTCGCGCATCACCTCGAGCGCGATGACGAAACCCGAATGGCGCTCGGGTGAAGGCAGATCGTTATAGCCCTCGCGAGCAAGCCGCAACTCGGCTTCACGCTGCGTCAGGCCGAGCGGCCCGCGTCCGGATGTCACGGATGCAGGCATGGCATCAGCGCGTGAAAGCCAGCTGCTCTTTTGGGCCGCTCCACTCCGAGCGTGCCAGGAAATCCGCGACTCCAACCAGATCGTCACGGTCGAGCCGAGCCAGCAACCGCACGTGTTCGCGCGAGAAGTTGGGTCGGCGACCATCGACTGCGTCGTACATCTGTCGCAGCACATACGCATAGTGCTGGCCGGCGAGACGTGGGATCGCACCGGGATCGTCACCCTCGCCCTGCGGCCCGTGGCAGCTCGCGCAGCGCTGGGCATAGACGGCGGCGCCGTGCTCGACAAGCTCACCATTGCCCACGTTACGCGGCCGCTCGCGCGCCATCCTGCTGACATACTCCGCTACTGCGCGGTTGCCTCGGAGCGTGCATCGAAGGGCAGAAGTGCGGCGGAGACTGTGGCCACGATGACGAGTAAGGCGTGAAGTCCGGTTGATCTCATGCTGTGGCACTCAATGCGAGTTGCGCAGGTCGGTGCGGCACACGCCGCAAGCCGAAACCTGCAGCAAGAGCTCGTGCTCGTGGAGAGGCCGAATGGGCGTGTCCTCGAGCTGCAACGGTTTTCCGGGTGAATGAACGCGCATCGCGCGCATCGAACTGGGACGAATCACGTTACGCACTCCGCACGACAGCCTGACAAGGAGAATGTCAGGTTACGCGGCATGACAAACTAAGTACTTCCACGGCTCGACTACGGAGCCCTCCGAATCGCATCTGCCCGTCATCAATTCGAAAATGCGACGTCGTGAAAATCGCGAACTGCATCCGAGGAGAGCGGGCATGAGAACCGACGCCGAGATCCGCGAGGACGTCACCGAAGAGCTTCGCTGGACACCGTATGTCGACGAAACCGATATCGCCGTCAAGGTGACCGAGGGTGTCGTGACCCTTACCGGTTTCGTGAAGTCCTTCGACGAGCGATGCAACGCCGAGCGCGCAGTCAAGCGCATCAGCGGTGTGCGTGCATTGGCCAACGATCTGGAGACCCGCTTACGGCACGGAGACAGCCAGACTGATCCGGAACTCGCGCGAGCCGCTGCAACAGCGCTCGACCACGAGCTTCCCTATTCAGCACACCTCATAAGGATCGTGGTGGAGAACGGCCACGCGACGCTCGAAGGCGTTGTGGACTGGCAGTATCAGAAGGAACGTGCCGATCAGGCCATACGCACGCTGCGCGGTCTCACGGGTGTGACAAATCTGGTGAGCGTGAGCGGCGGTGACCGGCCTGTGGCGTCAGACATCAAACTGAAGATCGCCGGAGCGCTGAAGCGCAGTGCCGAAATCGATGCCGGGCGAATCAACGTTCAGATCGACGGACAACAGGTCACGCTGACGGGTAGGGTTCAATCCTGGTCGGAGCACGAAGCCGCTGCGGACGTAGCGTGGTCCGCACCCGGCGTGACCGAGGTCAGGAATCACATCTGCGTCGGACCATGAAACCCTCGTCCGAATCGGAGCTGTCCCACTTCATCTGGGAGCAGCGCTATCGTGATCCGGATGCACAGCCTCACGAGAAGGACCTCGGCGACACGTGGAAGCGCGTGGCGCGCGCGGCCTCGGCGGTCGAACAGAATCCGCCGCTCTGGACCGAAAGATTTCTCAGCCTGTTTCGGGATTTCCGGTTCATCCCCGGGGGCCGCATTCTCGCGGGCGCGGGTGCGGCCCGAAACCTGACGCTCGCCAACTGCTTCGTGATGGGCGCTATCGAGGATTCGGTCGCGGGAATATTCGAAGCCCTCAAGGAAGGCGCGCTGACCATCCAGCAGGGAGGCGGAGTGGGCTACGACTTTTCGACGCTCCGCCCGCGCGGGTCAGCTGCGCAGAGCAGTGGCACAGTCGCGTCCGGCCCTATCTCGTTCATGCGCGTCTGGGATGCGATGTGCGCAGCCGTCCAGTCCACCACAGCGCGCCGCGGCGCCATGATGGCGACGCTGCGCTGTGATCACCCCGACATCGAAGCATTCATCGATGCCAAGCGCTCGCCCGATGAGCTGCGCTACTTCAACCTCTCCGTTCAAGTGACCGAGCAGTTCATGCAAGCCGTCCTGAACGATGGCGACTGGCCGCTCGTCTTTCCCGATCCGGACGGCAGCGCCGAATGCGTCTGGAGCGGCAGTCTCGAGGCGGTCCGCTGCCGCGTCCATCGTGTCGTCCGCGCCCGCGAGATATGGAAGCGCCTCTGCAATAGTGCCTACGATTGCGCAGAACCGGGCGTGCTGTTCATCGATCGCATCAACGGCGAGAACAATCTCGCCTACTGCGAGCAGCTGACCGCGACAAACCCGTGCGCAGAAGCACCGCTGCCTGCGTACGGAGCTTGCCCGCTCGGATCTATCAATCTCGCTGCCTTCGTGCTCGACGCCTTTACTGCCAGGGCGCGCCTCGATGAAGCTGGCATCCGCACGAGCGCCCGTGAAGCAGTGAGATTCCTGGATGACATCATTGAGATTTGTCATTTCCCCCTGATGCGCCACAGAGAGCAGGTAAATCGATCCAGACGCCTGGGGCTCGGAGTGACCGGCCTCGCCGATGCGCTCGCAATGCTCGGGCTGCACTACGACAGTGAACCCGCGCGCGCGACTGCCGCCCTGGCCATGCGCACTCTTCGAGATTCGGCCTACGAGGCTTCCGTCGACCTCGGGCGCGAGCGCGGTTCATTCCCCGCCTTCGATGCGGACGCCTACCTTTCACGCCCGTTCATCCGGGCGCTCCCGGCGCATATCCAGAATTCCATCGCACGTTACGGCATTCGCAACAGCCATCTCATCGCGATCGCGCCGGCAGGCTCGATAAGCCTGCTCGCAAATAATGTGAGCAGCGGCATCGAGCCTATGTCTGGCATCGAAACGTTCCGACGCGTGCTCGCCACCGATGCGACCTATCGGAACTTCCAGGTGACCGATCTTGCGTACGCGGCTTGGCGCCTGCTACGAACCCCGCAAGCCGACAAACCGGCCTCCTTCGTCGAGGCCGAAGCAATCGCCCCGCGCGATCACCTGCTGATGCAGGCAGCAGTGGCACCATTTGTCGACGGCTCGATCTCGAAGGTGATCTCTCTACCGCAAGGTGCCGACCGAACGGCCGTTGCGGAGCTCTTCGAAGCCGCGCATCTGCTTGGCCTGAAGGGGTGCACGATATTCTCCGCTGGCTCGCGTGCGGCGGCGATTGCGCGCAGAGGCGAGGCGGATCATGAGCGGGAGGCACTAGCGGCCGAATACTGCAGCACTGCGGGTCGAGCCAGCGACTGACGTTCAGTAGAAAGCCGTATTGCCTAAGCGCATCAGCGGATCGCATTGACAGGCCAGGACGAGCACGATCTTCCATGCAACGCCGGGGTAAGAACCGGCTACATCAACTGGAAGGAGTAGGAAAATGAGCCTGGTACGTTGGGAACCGTTCTCTGGGGTGGATGAAATATTCAATCGGCTGATGCCGGCCGCGTTCGGACGTTGGCCGCGCGTGAACCTGCCGGCAAACGGTGAGACGAAGTTCGAGTGGGCGCCGTCAGCCGACATCAGTGAGACTGAGAAAGAATTTCTGGTGCGCGCCGAACTGCCGGCGGTCAAGAAAGAAGACGTGAAGGTGACCGTTGATCGGGGAATGCTCACGATCGAGGGTGAGCGCAAGCAGGAAAGGGAAGACAAGACCGAGAAATATCACCGCGTCGAAAGTTACCGCGGCAGCTTCTCCCGCAGCTTCTCACTTCCGGAGAACATCGATGCCGATGCGATCCGATGCGAGAGCAAGGACGGCGTGCTGGTCGTGCACATTCCCAAGACCCAGCCCGCGGCGGCGAAATCGAAGCAGATCAAAGTCGAATGATCTCGACCGCAACTGTGTTAGTTCAAGTCCGCACGAAGGCGCCAGTGCAAGCTGGCGCCCTCCTTGCGGTCGGCTTGCGTGCAGGAGGTCAACTGCCGCGCTAATCGTAACGTGGCAAGCAGGTGTCTCATAGGACCTCCTTACCTGCCAGCTGCCGCCCAGCAGGTGCTTCAGTTCGTCGTAGTCACTGCACTCAAACTCGCCACGTAGCTGGCCACGGCAACGATATCGTTCCGCGACAGCTTGGCGAGGAGTGGTGTATGCGTTTCCTTACTGCCCTGCCACGGCCAGCGTAATCACCAAAGCGATCCAGCCGGCGATGATGCAACCGAGAGCGACGGCCGCGATCTCGACTGCAAACCGTCCGCGGCCGATCACCGCACTCAGTGCCACCTTGCTGAGTGTGTTACTCGCCACTCCAGCGAGGATCGCGAAGGAAGCTGCTCGCGATGCCAGCTCCGACTCCAGGCGCACCATAGAGACTGTCATCGCATCTACGTCAAATAGGCCCATGGTAGCCGCCCCTGCTATGGCCCCTGTCGCGCCGAATCGCTCGTTGATGACGCGGCCGACCACAATCAGTGCGCCCATTGACGCTGCGATACCGATCACAGGCCAGAACCCGAATGGATTGCGAAATGGCACCGGCGACTGGGGATCGCCCCGCGCTGAGAGCAGCGATACCAGTGCAAACCCCGCGGCAACCAAAGCGCCAACGAGCAGCGAAGGACCAACCCACATGAGCAAGGACGGCTTGAGCGCACCGACAATCGCGGCGACTCGGACAAACGAAACAGCGGTGGCCAGTGCCGTGCCCGCCGCCAGAGTGCGTGCCGACCCTTCGCCGGCAGCCGCTCTTCTTGCGTTGGCCAGCGCGACAGCGGTCGACGATACCAACCCTCCGGCGGCGGCGGCTACGAGAGCCCCACGGCGCTCGCCCAGGTGTTTCACGGCGATATAGCCCGCGAATGATATCGACGCAATCGCAACGGCGATCACCCAGACTTCGCGCAGATTTACTCCGCCGAAAGGGCCGACCGAACGATCGGGCACGATCGGAAGCGCGATGAATGTCATGGCGAGCAGGACGAGCGCGGATTCGAACTCGACACGGGTGATGCTCGCCACCCAGCCGTGAAGACCTTCGCGAAACACAAGAACAGCCACGGCAGTCACCGCCGAGGCAGCGGCAACTCGGACGTCTCCAACCAGAGCATATGCACCCAGAATGAACGTCAGCAGCGCGGCGATCGCAGTGGTCGCCGAAGACGTTCCGGAGGCTCTGTTCTCGTCGCGACTGAACATGGTGATCACCACGGCGAAAGCGAGAAACGCGAGACCCAGCAGAATGCTGCCGCTGATGCCCAGAGTGCCATTGGCGCCCTGGGCAAGCGCTCCCACCAGCCCTCCCAGGAGTCCCGATATAGCAAAGGTGCGCAATCCGGCTGCGCGACTACCGGGCAGCGCCTCACGCGTTCTCCATCCGCGTTCGAGTCCGATCAGTAGCCCGATGCCGAAAGCAAGCGCGACGCGCGACAGTAACCCCTCGAGATCCACACAGCACCCCTCGCGTTAGTGGGTGCCAATAGAACCCGCGATGCGCACGCCGGACATACGTACTTCGCCGGGTTTTCTGCCCGCCCGCTCCGCAATGCTCCGTATGGGCGACTGCTTAAGCCGCGCGCAGCATCAACTCCGAACTGACCTGGTAGGGTACGCCATGAAAAGCAGCATCGCAGTGAGAACCATGCTTTCCTATACGTTGGTCTTGGTCGCCTGCGCACCGGCCCTCCTCTGGGCGCAGCAGAAACCTGCCATGTCAGAGACCAAACCGTACACGGTGGTCAACGGGAAGGTAGACGATGCGACGTTTCGTGGTTGGCGCGCTTATCACTCCTCGTGCCACACCTGCCACGGGGTCGACGGCACCGGCACGAGTGTCGCACCGAATCTGGTCGAGCGCGTCAAAGCTCTGTCCGCTCGGGACTTCACTACCAAGGTACTGACGAGCTATCGCATCGTCATTGATTCTGGTGAAGCGCATGCAGACGACTCAACAGCGGTACGCCAGGCATTCATCGACGAGGTCTTGAGACGCGAACGGGGCGACCTCGTAATGCCCGCATGGGAGCACGACTCGAAAGTGCAGCCACATGTCCTCGATTTATATGCGTATCTGCGAGCGCGTGCCGATGGATCCCTCGGCCCGGGGCAGCCCGCGCGGAGCGCGCAATAGCTCTAGACAATGGAGGAATCTCTGATGAGCGCGACCACCGCGTACAGCTCGAAACGCGGCGACACCATGCTTGCCCGGCGCCGCACATTCATCACGCCCGAACAGCGGCGGAGCATGGTCGCCGAAGCCGTGTACTACTTTTCTGAGCACCGCGGCTTTGCCGCCGGCTATGAGTTGAATGACTGGCTCGCCGGCGAAGACCAGATCGCTGCCACATTTTCGATGCGCGACGCATAGCCGCCTCAGGCTCCTGAACACTCAGCTCGAGGAATGACACGACATGACCGCTTTCCACGCCGCCGACTTGAAGTTCCTCTCAAGTGCGAAGAATCTCACAATGCAAAAACTGAAACGCCTTTGGCCCTTCGCCGCACTGCTCTTCACTACCTCGTGCGCAAGGGAAGGGAAGACTTAAGGGGAAAGGCCCTACCCGGAAAAAAGGGGCTAAAGGGTTTCCACCCCCCCCCCAATGAAAGTTTCAATGTGTGGACGATGTTTACCTTGTTTCAACGAAAAAGACCTCCACCGAACATTGTTGTCGAGGCAACGGCTCAGCAAGGATTGTTGCAGCCGGCCGCGCCAGCGGCGCTCCTGGCAACTCCACGACGGCAAAGACTCATCGAGCATATCTGGCAACGGACTTCGCTCTCGCGCGCTCAATTCACTGAGCTCTACCAAACACCTCTGGAACGCTATGCGGCCTTGGTCCAGCAGTTTCCTGCGTCGGAGAATCATCATCATTCCTATCACGGCGGCATGCTGGACCACGCTTTGGAATGCGTCGCGTATGCCCTGAAGCTGCGCCAGTCATACCTGCTTCCCGTTGGAGCGCATCCTGAGACACAGGCCGCCCAAGCCGAGGCCTGGAGCGCCTGCGTCGCCTATGCCGCGCTGCTGCATGACCTCGGCAAGATCGCGGTCGATATCCATGTCGAGCATGCAAGCGGTGAGCATTGGCATCCTTGGCACGGCGCACTGACCCGCCCGTATCGTTTCCGGTATCGCAAGGATCGGTTGTATCGACTTCACGGAGCCGCGACGGGACTCTTATATGCAGACGTCCTCGGCAGGCAGATCCTCGACTGGCTCCACGCCTTCCCGGAACTGTGGGCTTCATTGCTCTATGTGCTTGCCGGACAGTATGAGCATGCCGGAATTCTCGGCGATCTGGTTCAGCAAGCCGACAAGGCTTCCGTCGCTCAGGAGCTCGGTGGCAATCCCGACCAGGCGCAGCGTGCGCCGAAGCAGGCTCTACAGCGCAAGCTCTTGGACGGTTTGCGGTATCTCATCAAAGAAGGGCTCAGGCTGAATCAGCCCGAGGCTTCAGATGGATGGCTGTCGCAGGATGCGCTGTGGCTGGTGAGCAATACCGTCTGCGACAAGCTACGGGCTCACCTTCTCTCACAGGGCATGGAAGGCATTCCGGCGAACAACGCCGTCGTATTCAATGTTTTTCAGAGATCACGGAATCGTCCAGCCCACCGCGGATGGAAAGGCGGTTTGGAAGGCGACAGTTGCGAGCAATACCGGCTGGACACACAGCTTTACGTTTCTGAGGTTAGCGCCTGCGTTGATATGGGAAACCGGCGAACGTCCCGCCGCGTTCGCCGGAACGATTCGCGTTGAGGACACCGCCTCTGTCGATGCACCTGATCGCCGATGCCTTTGTCGCGATTCTTCATTGCCGCGGCAGGTATACGCAGTTCGCGAGCTGTCCAGTTGAGCCAAGGCCAACGCGCAAGGCGTAACTCCGTGCTGCGCAACCACGTGGCAATTACGCCTTCGAGGCCAAGTCTTGTGGTCGCATCGAGCTCCTCCACATCAAGCCGCAGATAGAATTCTGGTAACTCAGCGTAGGCAATCGCAGCGTGGTTCTTCCGCTTCGGCTTCGCGAGCAGTGCTGTCACGTCTTCGGCCGGATTGGCGATGCAACGCCCAAGCACCTTCTCTCGCTTAAAAACCATATTGAGGCGTGAGCGCAGGTCGCGGGCAGTGTCCAACGATCCGCGAGATTCGACGTTCTTGCACAGCTCGAGCACGTCGGGAGCCGTCAGTGAGTCGAAAGGCCATTCGCCGACCGACCGCCTCAGGAGCGGGTGCGCTCGGCGTTGCTCAGGCGCAAGTCCACGCAAGATGTAAATGAGGAAGACGTCGCGCTCGAACTGCCGCAAAACCTGGGCGGCGTACTCCTCATCCCATCGCTCGGACGCCTTTCTCACACTCCACCACTCCCTCGCGACGACCTCAAACGAGCGGATCTGCGTTCCCGCAGAGGGAGGTGCCGCGTCCTTGCGTCGTTCGGCGCTCGGATCAATGCCCTGCGCGACGCAGCGGCGAATGTCATCACGCCGCTCTCGGGCTGCCTTCAATGAGACAGCCGGCCATTGTCCCAGCCCCAACTGCTGCTCGTTGCCTTGGTACCTGTACCGCTGTCGCCAAAGGCGTCCACCACTTGGCGTGACAAGCAAGTACAGCCCGTTCTCATCGACAAGTTTCCGCGGCCGTCCCGAATGTTTCGCGGCTCGAAGGCTCGAATTAATGCTTCAGTCAGCATGGCATGTCCTCAATTGCACAAGGCGAGAGGCGCTGGCTCGGCCAGCGGGAGGTGATGCGAAGGTCTCTCGGGCAAGGGGGGCCGTCGCGCGCCAATCCGCACAGGGCGGATCTCGGATTGGGACGTCAGTGAGGGCACGCCGATTTCTCGGTTTTGAGGGCACGCCGATTTTCGTGGGTCGCGTGCCCGCAAACGTGCCCAGACCGCCGCGTGGCTGCCAGCGGAACACAGTGGACGCCAGTGGCGTCTAAGTGTTTGACGGAATTGGGTATTCGAGCCAAACCCCGACCGGGCGGGCTCTTGCTGGAACGCTGTAGAAGGTCAGTTGGCGGAGAGGGTGTCGGCCACTCTGGGCTCTCAACCGCTTGAATACAGAGTGTATTTCTCAGTGAAACACCGGGCGTACCCCTCAGCGTACCCCGCCAAGCAAGCGGCTCTCGGTGACATTCACTGGCCGTCGGCAGATTGCAGACGTCGCGAACGCACAAGCTTTCCCCGCTTTCGCGGGACGTGCGCGCGCCGGACCGAAACATTTCAGATGCCCCAGCCGATGTCCCCAGGAGTCCAGCAAGCTCCAGCGGGCCTGCACGATCAAGCCACCCGGCCCGACTGCGCGGACCGGCCTTGCCTACATCCCCGTGATTCGGATTTCTGGCGTCGACCATGAACAGCATGGTAGCGGATGAGATGGGCTAAGAAAATCTTGGAGGCGGAGGGAAGAGGTTGGATCACCGAAGACGTATCGGCGTGGATCGCACAACGTGCCGATCGGAAGGTACCCCCACCAGATACTTCCCAGCAGAATCGTTACACGACGCGCCGCGTACACACGGCAGCGAGTTCGCGCTATCGACACCACGCCACGCAAGTTGACAACTAACGCCTTTTGGCTCGTGCAGGTCCCCTGACGCTCTTACTTTGGGACCCCGCAGCCTTCCCTGTGCGCTTCGCAGAGCGCCGCGATGTGCCCAGCTCGATCCATGTCGGCGCGTGGTCGCTTGCGCCAGCTTCATTGCGCACCCAGCGATCTACTCCGGCGCGCTTGAGTCGCGGCCCCAACGCCTCGGTCAAGAGCACATGATGCAGACGCAGCCCGGCGTTGCGCGGCCAATGATTTCGGAAGGAGTCCCAGAACGTGTACACCGGCTCATCCGGGTGAAGCGATCGGATGGAATCGGTCCAGCCCTGCGCCAGAAGGCGCTCGAATGCGGCACGGCTTTCGCGCCTGGCGCCGGCATTGGGGAGTACCTCCTCCCTATCGAATCACTCGCACGGGCAGATGTTTGAGTCCGCGTAACGTATTGTTGAATCGGCGCTCGGGCTCACCCATCAGCTCGATTCTCGACACGCGCTGGGCCAGCACCTGTAGAACGACCTCGCCCTCAAGACGCGCGAGAAGCTGACCCACGCAGGCGTGAATGCCCACTCCGAAGCCCACATGCCCGGCCGACGTCCGCTCAATGTCATAGGCGTCGGGGTTCTGCCAGCGCCGCGGATCGCGATTGGCCGCGCCAAGTAACAATAGTATTTTTCGACCCGCTTCGAGTTGAACTTCGCCGAGCTCGGTTGCTCGCGTGGTCGTGCGGAAGAAAGTTTGGACGGGAGACTCGAACCGGATCGCTTCCTCAAACGCCGTGCGAGCCAGCTGCGGATTGTCACGCAGCTTCGACCACTGCTGCGGAAACCGTGCCAGACAGAATATCGCCGCGCCAATACCATTCACCGTGGTGTCGACTCCGGCAGTGAGCATGGCCCGGACCAGCTTGTGCGCCTCGTCTTCGGTGATTTCCCCCGCATCGGCGCATTCGTACAGAATCATGCCGAGTCCATTCGGTGCGAGATGCTCGCGCAGCGCTTCGGTCTCCACCCACGGGAAAACCACCGCCGCGCGCTCCGCAGCCGCCTGAAACAGTTCGTTGGCCGGCCCGAAAGAGTTGAAGACCATATCCCCGTACGGGAGCAGATTCTGCCGATGACCGGCGCGCATGCCCATGGCATCGGGAAATACGCGCAAGGGGAACGCTTCGGAGAGATCCGTGCAGGCATCGAATTCACCCCGATCGATCAAGGCGTCGATCATCGGGATGGCCGCCGCAGTAAACTGATCGCGCAATCGGCGCACCGCCTTTAGCGACAACGCTTTGTTCAAAGCGTTGCGGGATCGCGTGTGTTGCGGCGGATCGGCCTCCAGGATGATGCTCGGCAGTCTGAAGCGGCCGTGTCGTACGAAATCAGCCATGCCCACACCGCGCCCTGACGCGAACGTCTCCCAATCCATCAATGCGCGCCGCACTTCTTCATAGCGCGCCGTTGCTGCGATCGAGTAACGCGACAGCCAGGCGACTGGCCCGGCCTCACGTAGCGCTGCATGGCTCGGGTAGGGGTCGCTGAAGAATTCAGTCGAGAACGGGTCAACGTCGACTGCGGGAACCCCCGTTGGCGGGCCGTCGTCGTATACCGCGTAAGGCGAACGAACTGAGTCTACCAAGACCAACTCCACCTGCTGGCGGTCGAGCGACAACCGCCGCCTTTCCCACCGGTCCACGCACGCCCCCGCACGAATCGTCCGGAGTGAGCACCAGTTGCCCTGCCTTCACTCATCGCAAACTGCCCGTTCACCAGGACATTGCTGACACCCGTTGCGAGCTGATGCGGACTCTCATAGGTCGCGTGATCTTGGATGGCCTGCGGATCGAACACGACGACGTCGGCAAAATAGCCTTGTTTCAGCAGGCCGCGTTTCGACAGGGAGAGATTGGCCGCAGGCAGGCCCGTCATGCGGTGAATGGCATCGCCGAGCGGCATCGAATGTTTGGAGCGAACATACTCGGCCAGCACCTTGGCAAAATTGCCGTAGGCGCGCGGATGAGAATGCGATTTCAGGAAGACGCCTTCCGGCGCCGGCGCCGCCTCGTCAGACCCGAAACTCATCCACGGCAGCGCGGCCTCCTTGCGGACATTGGCTTCCGACATCACAAAGTAGATGACACCGAGCCGGCTGCCATCTTCGATCACCAGATCCATCGCCGCTTCCTGCGGTGTCGTGTGACGCAGCTGCGCGACCTCCGCCAACGATTTCCCGGTGAGCGACTTGAGTTTGTCGTTCTTGAAGACCGCGAGGATCATGCCCTCCGGGCCCGCCTTCAAGAACAGATTCTCGTACCCCGCGTTCGGGTCGGCCATCTCGCGTGCGAGTCGGGCACGCACCGCTGGGTCTTTCATTCTTTGTATCCAGGCGTCGAGCCCGCCCTCGCGCACCCACGGCGGCATGGCGGCATCGAGCCCTGTTCCGCCGGCCGTATAAACATACATGTTTGCAGTGATGCGAACACCGGAGGCCCGGGCTGCCTCGATTTTCTCGATTGCGGCGTCCAGCTTGGGCCAGTTGGATTTCCCCCCGACCTTCAAGTGATAGATCTCTGCCGGGGCACCGCTGAGTCGCGCGATGGAGAGCGTCTCATCCACCGCTTCGAGAAAGCGATCTCCCTCGCTTCGCATGTGGGTGATGTAGATGCCACCGCAGCGGCCCGATTCTGTCGCGAGCGCAGCAAGCTCATCTGTTTTCGCAAAAATCGCGGGCGTGTAGATGAGCGCCGATGAAACGCCGAGCGCCCCCTCTTCCATGGCTTGCCGAACGAGTCCGTGCATCCGAGTAAGCTGCTGCTCCGAGGGTTGCACATCGCCTTCACCGAGCACGAAATCGCGAACCGTCGTCGCTCCGACAAACGACGCGATGTTGAGTGAGACCCCCGCGCGCTCCCGACCCTCCAGGTATTGCCCGAGCGTGCGCCAATCGATGGGGTACTTGATGTCGGACTGCTGGGCAGCATTGCGTGTAGCCATTGCATCGGTCAACGGGCCCATCGAATCGCCTTCGCCCATGACCTCGAGCGTGACGCCCTGGAACAGATCGCTCTCCAGACGTCCATCCACGAAGAGGCTTTCCTGTGCCTGGCTCAGCATGTTGATGAAACCGGGCGCGACGGCCTGCCCGCGGGCTTCGACGATTCGCCTGGCCGTCATGGGCCTGGACTTGCCCACGTAGGCGATACGGTCACCCCGGATTCCCACATCGCCCGCATACGACGGGCCGCCCGTGCCGTCGTAAATCTGGCCGCCCTTGATGACCACGTCATACGGCGCCTCCGCGGCGGCGGCCAGAGACCCCGTGGACGAGAGAATCGCCGCGAGACCTGCGAGGCAAGCCGTTCCTCTTCTGCGCTTCGAAGACATGTGAACCCATCCGTAGCCATATTACTCCGTATGGGACCTTAAGTCCTGTATGGAGACTTGTCAATCGAAAGCCCGATCGCTGCTACAATCGCTGCCCCAAGAGGGAAGCGAGGATCGGAATGAGTGACCACGGGCCAACGCTAGGCGAGCTGCTGCGAGGACTGCGAACTCGTAACCACTGGACGCTTCAAGAGATGAGCGACAAGACCGGCATTCCGCGCTCGACCCTTGCCAAAGTCGAACACGATCGCCTCACGCTCGGCTACGACAAACTTCAGCAGATCAGCCAGCGGCTCAAGATGAGGATGTCGGAGCTGTTTGCGGCTCCCGGAGATGAATCCGAAACGCGGGCCCTCACCCGGCGCAGCGTCGGCACGCTACAGAGCGCCGTGCACGTGGACTCTCCCAATTACGAGCACTTCTTCCTCTGCCCGGACCTGCGCAAGAAGCGGATGATTCCGATGCTCTCGCGAGTGCGAGCCCGAACGCTTGCTGAATTCGGCGAACTGGTGCGGCATTCCGGCGAAGAGTTCTTCTACGTTCTCGAAGGGCGCATTGAAGTGCACACCGAATTCTACGAACCCATCATCGTAGAGAAGGGGCAGTGCATTTATCTCGATTCGACGATGGGCCACGCCTATCTCGCGGGGCCGGGTTGCGAGGAAGCCGTGGCGGTGGGCGGCTGCGCCAGCGCCGATGAGACGCTGCTGGATTCGTTCGTGAAACCCGGATTTCATGAAGGGCGGGAGGCCGCCAACAAAGCTCCCGTGATCAGGGTGGCAGAGGTAGCGGCAGTTCGGCAGACGCGAAAGGCGGCGCCTCGCGCGAAGGCGCGTAGACGCTGACGGTAGGCGCCCGCGGGTTGAATGCCTACGTTTTTAGGCCACGGCTTCGAAAAGGATGTCGCGGCTGCCGTGCCAAAGGATCTGCTCGCCGAGCGTCGCCAGTCGATCGAGCCCTTCGGTGATCGTTAGAATCCGGTTACCGGCAAGGTCGCCGGCCACACTGCTGAAGCGCGCGGCTCCGTAGGGAAGAAGGATTTCTGTCTCGCTGATGCCTGCGGGATAGAACAGCAACTGGCCTGGCTGCGGATGGCTGACAGGGTTTTCCGGCTCGACGCCCAGGTCGAAGTTGCCCAACGGAATCCAGCAGGCCTGGCCACTCCAACGTGCGTGAATGATCTTCTGGGCGAACGGCAATATCGCCTCGAACGCCGCGCAGGTCTGCCGCGACAACTCCCGCTCCCAATGCGCGGTGAACACCTGGTCGCCCACTGTGATTCTGACGCGCTGCATACGATCCGGCCCCAATTTCTCTATACAGGTTCATTGTACCTGACTAGGATTCCTGCCGACAGTGTCACCCTCAATGGCAGGTTCCCACTCGATGCGAATCGAACACGACATCGTGGTGATTGGCGGCGGCATGGCCGGCGCCTCGATCGCCGCGCATCTTTCCGAGCACGCTTCCGTACGCCTCCTGGAGATGGAGCCGCAACCCGGCTATCACTCCACCGGCCGCTCGGCCGCCCTCTTCGCCGAATCCTATGGAAATGCCGTCATACGCGCGCTGACCCGTGCCAGTCGCGCCTTCTTCCATGCACCTCCCGCGTCGTTCTGCTCCGTGCCACTCCTGAGACCGCGCGACGTCCTGATCACGGCTCGCACGGGGCAGACCGCAGCCCTCGAGGCCTTCATCGGTTCGACGAAACCCGGCGACGACATTGAAGCGATATCGGTCCGCGAGGCGTTGCAGATGTGGCCGCTCCTGCGCGCCGAGGGTCTCCAGGCCGCAGCACTCTGCCGCTGGACAGCCGATATCGAGGTGCACGAGCTGCACCACGCGTATCTGCGGTTGTTACAGAGCCGAAAAGGCGTTGTTACTACGCGAGCGGAAGTCATTGCGCTCGAGCGCAACGCGAACGGGTGGTCGGTCGCGACTACACAGGACACTGTGCGTGCTCGAATCGTCGTCAACGCTGCGGGCGCGTGGGCCGGCGAAATCGGTAAGCTCGCGGGCGCGATGGACATCGGCCTTCAACCTTTGAAACGCACGGCATGTCTCATCGACGTGCCGACGGGGCATGCCGCGGATTCGTGGCCGATGCTGATCGATGCCAAAGAGCAGTTCTATGTGAAGCCCGACGCCGGCCTGCTGCTGCTGTCTCCAGCCGATGAGACCCTGACTCAACCTTGCGATGCCCAGGCCGATGAGCTCGATATCGCAATCGCAGTGGACCGTCTCGAGCAGGCCACCACCTTCAGCGTCAAGCGCATCACGCACAGATGGGCCGGGCTACGCTCCTTCGTCAGCGATCGCTCGCCGGTTGTGGGCTACGACCGCCAGCAACCCGACTTCTTCTGGATGGCAGCTCTCGGCGGATACGGCATCCAGACCGCCCCGGCGCTCAGTCGCGTTGCCGCTTCGTTGACCTTGGGCCAGCCCATAGATGAGGAATTGCTCGCGCACGGCGTGGTGCCAGCAGCACTGGCTCCGGATCGCCTTCAATGACTGCCTGGGATTTCTCCGGCCTCGGTGCCGATAGTGAGAACCCGGGCCTCGGGCCCTAGTTTCAACGATTCACGGAAAGCGCTTTGCCTGCCGATCTCGATCAGGCCGGCAAGCCCCGCGGCGCCCGACGGTCCGACATCTATCGGCGCAGCCTCGCCGATGGCATTGCAATCCCCTAGCAGATCGACCGCGCGGCGTGCTGCTTCGTCATCTATGGCGATGAATGCATCCGCGCGATGTTTGAGAACGTTCCAGGCGACGGGAGAGGCTTCACCGCAGGAAAGCATCTCCATGACAGTGGTGAGGTCACCGCCGATGCGTGCCGGGACGCCGAAACGTGCGCTTTCCATCAAACAAGCTGATGCGCGCGGCTCAACGACGACCACAGTCGGCCGCTCTCGCCCCAGCGACTGGGCAAAGGAGCCGGCGACTGCCGCGGCCAGCCCGCCAACCCCGCCTTGAACGAAGACATGTGTGGGCAGTCGCGCGCGCTCGATTTGAGCGAGCACCTCGAGGATCATCACGGAATATCCCTGGATGATCTCTGCCGGCACCTGCTCGAAGTCCGACTCACTGGTGTCCGCGATGAGGATGTATCCGGGATTGCCCGCAACGTCGCGCGCGACGCGGACGGAGTCGTCATAGTTGCCCGATGTGCGGCGGACGTCGGCCCCCTGACGAGCGATCGCCTTCGCTTTATATACGGAAGCGTGCCGATGCATGAACACGATGCAGTGGCACCCAAAGCGCCTGGCCGCATGCGCCACCGACAAGCCGTGATTGCCGTCGGTGGCACAACACAGTGTGTAGGTCTTCAATTCGGCCGCGTACTTGCCGCTATGAATATCCGTGAGCGTGGCGTCGATACCGAAGCCAGCAGCAAGCCGGCGTTGCAACTCGCGTGTCGCGGCGTAGCCTCCGCCGAGTGCTTTGAAGCTACCGAGTCCGAAACGCGCTCCTTCATCCTTGTACAAAATCTCCTGCACACCCAGCGAAGCGGCCAATTTACCGAGCGTACGTAACGGAGTGGGTGCGTAGCCAGGCCAGCGACGCATCTCTTCCAACGCCTCTTTGGAGGTTTGTATCGAGAGAACGCGCCGTTCGGCGTCCGTGTAGCTTTCCCGATGTGAGCGGGGATTCAAAACCAGTTCCATGGAAGGGTTTGCGCTTACCAGCCGGAGAACCCGAGCAGTCCCCAGTATCGGAGTGTGACGGCACAGGAAATGAAGATCACATAGCTCGCGGCGACGCCGGTCCACCGACGCCACGACCAGACACGGGGTCGCGCAACCAACACTGCGATAGTCAGCACAGTGGTGATCAGAGCAGCGGCCGCAAATAACCAGCAAGCCACAGGAAACAGCATGCCCGGGTATTGCGTGAGCAGCGCTTCGGTGTCGACCAGCCATGGCGCGATGCTGATCCAGGTGAGCGCAAAGGCGACGAGCCATAGGGCAGCACCGATGTGCCAAGCACCCCCACCGTCGTCACTACCGCGCCGGCTGCCGGCGTCTCGCACGAGTTGAATGGAACCGCCCACGGCAGCGACGTGGGCCAGTAGCACGATGAGCAGCAACCAGGTCGAGCCTGCGAAGAAACCAATACGCTGCTGCGGCTCGAGCACGTCAGCCTGGAGCAGCAGCAAGTCACCGTCTTTCCGACGGAACTCGATGCGGTTGCCCGTGCCCGGTTCCTGATACGCGCCGTTTCCGACAGGCGCAAAACGTGTCGCCTCGCCTTCACTTCGGACAGGGTTGTCATAGAGCCCGGACACAAGGGCATCGCCATTGCCGTCCAACTTCACGCTTACCGCTTTCAGGTTGAGGAAGGCGCGCTCTGTGCGGAAATAGGCTCTGCGCACCGCTCGATAGTTTCCGACGATTTCTGAATCTGCGATTTCCGGGGCGGCATTCGGTCTCACCTGCGCGGCCGACGGAGGACTCGCGACGGCAGCGGGATTCTCGCCCAGGAGGTACGAGCCGATGAGCCTGGGGAGACGCTGCACCAGATCTTTTCCAGATGACGTGTTGGTCCCGACGAAAATTCCGAGACCCAGATCCGGCGCGACGATCATCGTGGAATGCTGATAGTAGGTCTCACCGTCATGGCCGAAAGCGAATCGCGAACCAGGCAGAGGAATCTGGAAGAAGCCGTGATAGGTAGTGCCAAAGCCTGGAGGGTTGGTAACGAGCGGCTCCAGCATGGTGTGAAGGCTCTGTGCCGTGAGTACGCCCGACGCCTCAAGCACTTCCGGATTGAGCAGCGCCCTCATGTACGCGGCCATGTCGTTGGCGTTCGCCACCATTCCGGCCGCCGGACCATAGTGCGTGAGCACCTCCGGCGGCGCCTCCTCCAATCGGTCGTTCTCCCATTGAAACCCGCGGCTCAACATCGCGGCGCCAGCCGCGTCGATAGGTTTCGGCAGGCCCCGCCCCGCCGCCACGTCTGCAGGCAGCGCTTCCCGGAACGTCGTAAGTCGCATGCCGAGCGGGCGCAGGACTTGTCGTTCAGCGAACTCCTCCCAGGGCATTCCGCTCACCTCTGAGACGAGGACGCCCGCGAGGTCCGTGCCATAGTTGGAGTACACCCCAATCTCGCCGGGCGGCAGCACACGATGAGGCCGATATCTCGCCACGTAGGTTTTGAGCGGCAATTCGCGCCGGGGGTCTTCCACCACCATGTGGCCCAGCACGCTTTGTTCGAAGCCCGCTGTGTGCGACATCAAATGCCACACCAGAATGGGCTGAGTAAAGCCCTCGTCCGGCACTTGCAGCGGCTTCGGCAGATACCGGTTGATAGGGTCGCTCAACTTGATTCTGCCCTGCTCGACCAGTTGCATCAGCGCGATCCAGACAATGGTTTTGGAGACCGAGCCGACGCGGCACAAGGTATCCGCGGTCATCCGGGTGCGAGGGCTTAGGGCGGAAATGCCATATCCCTTGGCCATCAGAACGGCGTCGCGCCCTACGATGGCGACGCTTACACCGGCGAGCCGATCCCGCTGCATGCCGTCGGCGACGGCGCCATCCACGAAATCCGCCAGTCGTGCAACATCGAAGGCGGCGCGGGCAGGTGTCGCGTGGAGACACAGCGCGCAGAGGAGCAGCACTATGAGACGGTTCATAGGAAGCCCGCTCGATCTCTCGGATCGCTCAAGGGGTCGCATCCGCGTTGTAGAAATCGACGAAGTCGACGAAATCCGAGACCTCCCGCATGTCCTGGCCGACGAACTGAATCGAGTGCGAGTCGACGCGCTTCACGACACGCAAATAGGCCAACACTTCGGCCGGCATATAGTTCTTGAATGTCAGGTCCAGTCTGATCGGGTGTGCAATCTTGAAAGGCGCGCGCTGTTCACGGTGCGCCATCGCAGCCAGCACCCCCTTGTATATTCGATCGCAGGCTTCCGCCGGTATCAGTGTCTCTGCCGAATGAAACCCCAGACTGGTCTTGGTGGCGACGGAGTCGATGGGGCCGAGCCGCTCCTGAATCTCTCGAACGGCGGCGTCATCGCCTGACACGAAGATCACCGGTACGTTCAAATCGCCCGCGTAAGCGGCATTGAACTCCGCCTCGGTGACGGGCCTGTCGTTCAGCGCCAGCCGAGCGAAGTGCGCGCTGGAGACGGTATGCGCGCGCACGCCGGTCGTGTTCGTCGTGGATGCGTGGTTGCCGATGAGCACCGCCGCGGCGAACGTGGAGTCCAATCCCGCCATCATGGCGCCGTGCCTTGGAAAAGACCGCACAACTCTTACATCCTTCGGAAATTGCTCCACCAGCAGACTCTCGCCGTTGCCGTGGGAATCGCTCACAACCACTTCCGTAGCGCCCGCGTCCTTTGCGGCGCGGACGGCGGCCATTGCTTCATCGGTCATGAACCGGCGGAATCGCTCGTACTCGAATCCCGCAGGATTGAGCTGATCCGCGGTCACGACGCCGGCGACACCTTCCATGTCGACCGAAATGTAGACCTTCAGATCCGCAGGTGCCGACGCATGTCTATGGGAGGCTCCGACAGACGTCGGCATCGTGCCGATTGCAAACAGAGTCGAAATGAAGCAAGCGAGTCTCGGTGTCATGACCTGCCTTCTATTTGAGGTGGTAATCGACCTGCAGACCGAAGGTTCTGGGCCTGATGCGGTCGTTCCATTCGTCCAGCCCCGGGAATTCCGGAAACGGCGAGCGATCATAGCCGTTGAGGTTGTCCACGTAAGCCATCGCCGACCAGTGCGCAGGGGCTTCAACTGAGAAGCTCGCGCGTGAGATGAACATGTCGCTCGCCCTGACGACCGCTCCATTGAGGATGCCGTTCTCCATGGCCGAAGTGTAGTTGCCGGATAGCGCAAACTTGCCGCGATATCCGTCTCCACCGAGTGGCATCGAATACTGGATCGAACCGCCTGCGGTGTATTCAGGAGACCGGCTCAGGCGTTGACCCTGCCCGAACAGCACACCGTCTGCGGACACCACATCCTTGTCGAAGGTCAGATCGTTCCAGCCAAAATCGAGTGCCAGCACCAATCCCTCTACCGGCTGGGTCGACACGGCAAACTCAGCTCCTACTCCGCTTGCGGACTGCGCGTTGACGAACGCACCGAAGCTCGCGCCCTGATAGAGCACCGTCAATGACTGCTGCACGTCATTCCACTTGATGTAGTAGACGGCGGCGTCGAACGAAACGCGACGATCCCACAGGCTTCCCTTCGCGCCGATCTCGTAGTTGTTGAGTTTGTCGGGCTTCACCGGAGGAAATTCCGGCGCGGCCTGCAGCACCACCGGTTGCTGGCCAAAGCCGCTGCGGAAGCCCTGCGAGTAGGATGTATAGAGAGTAAGGTCTTGATCCGCAAACCAGGTGAGCACGACCCGCGGGGTGGTGGAATCGAACGACGCGGTGAAATGATCCGCGGTCACACCCGGAGGCGGCTGGTTGTCCGTTGTCGACTCGTCGTCGTTGAAATAGCGCAGGCCCACTGTCCATTGCAACCGGTCGCCGAAGAAGCGCCGGCTCAGCTCGCCGAAGACCGCGAAGGATTTGGATTCGTCGGTGTTATCCAGCCCGAGAAATGCCTGGTTCAGCTCGGATTTGGCGTCTCGATACGAGGCGCCGGCGGTCCAGCTCCACGGGCCGCCTTGCTTCGAGGTCAGGTTGAGCTCCTGGGAAAAGATCTTTGCGCCCAGGACGTTGAATTCCAGCGGCGGGAAGCTCGGCACCTCGGGGAAGGTGACGCCCAGCAGAGGCCCGATGGGCGAGATATCGAAATAGTTTTCGCTTCTGTAGTCCAGGTAGCTCGACATGCTGCTG
>JBDTUL010000002.1:0-44371 GCA_040007735.1 Gammaproteobacteria bacterium
GCGACCGGGTCGTCACGCCCGTTCTGAAAGCCGGCGCCGCGCCGGGCACCGTGGACCTGACCCTGCGTGTCGAAGACCATCTTCCCTTCCACGGCAGCGTCGAACTGAACAACCAGTACACCACCGATACCTCGCACCTGCGTGCGTTGGGTTCGCTGAGTTACAGCAATCTGTTTCAACGATTCGACAGCATCTCGCTCCAGTACCAGCGCGCGCCGCAGGAGCTGAGCGAGGTGGACGTGCTCGTCGCGAGCTACATGGCGCGCGTGGGCTCGTGGCGCTGGGCGCTGTCTTATCTGCATTCGGCTAGTGAAGTCGCAAGCGTGGCGCCTTCCGCCGGGACCTCGGGAAGTCCGAACTCGTTGCTCGTCATCGGCAAGGGCAGCGTGTATGGCGCGCACTTCATTCTGCCGTTGCCGGGCTCCTCATCGCTTACGCACAGCTTCACGCTCGGTGCGGACTACAAGGACTTCCTGGAAGCGATCAACGCGCAGGCCACCGACCCGACCAAGGCGGTCGACCTCACGACACCGATTTCCTATCTCAACTTGTCCATGGGTTACGGCGGTTTCTGGCGCGGCGTCGTTCACCAGGCGAGCCTCGATACCAGCGTGAATTTCGGCGTGCGCGGCCTTGGGAACTCCGAACTGGAGTTCGAGAGCAAGCGCTTCCGCGGACGGCCGAACTATTTCTATCTGCGCTCAGCGTTGACCTTCGGATCGCACCTGCCCCATGACTTCACATTGCTGACGCGTCTCGCGGGCCAGTACGCCGTAGAGCCGGTGGTGAGCAATGAGCAGTTCTCCATTGCCGGTGCCGATGGCGTGCGTGGCTATCTCGAAGCTGAGGAGCTAGCTGACACCGGCGTCAAGGCTGGCGTGCAGCTCGGCACGCCACAGTGGGCTCTGTTCGGAGGCAGCTTCCGCGCAGACGCTTTCACGTTCTACGACATCGGCCGCATAGGCGTCGTCGACTCGCTGCCCGGCGAGCCTTCCAATATTTCTCTGCGGAGCTGGGGAGCCGGGCTGAACCTCTCCGCATTCGATCACATCACAGGGACGTTGACATGGGCCTACCCACTCGCCGACGGCAGCGTCACGTTCAGTGGCGATTCGATGCTCCTGTTCTCCGTTCGCAGCTGGTGGTGAAGATCAAATGAGTGAGTCGGCCCGAAGTCACCTCGTCCGCGCGCACGTCTCGAGCACGCTTCGCCAGGCACGCAGTCGGCGGCACGCTCCGACGAGTGTTGTCAGTGCGGCTACCGTCGCCGCGGTGGGCCTCGCCATGTCCGCGAGCGCAGCCGAACTCCCCGTGCCGTGCATCGCCGGCAATTGCGGGCCTAATGGTCCCTCGGTCTGGGTGAGCGCCGGAGCGGCCAGCGCCACCGTCACCGCCGACACGCTGCGCGTGAACCAGACAACTGATCAAGCCATTCTCAACTGGGCCAGCTTCAACGTTGGGCCCGATGGGCACGTGATCTTCCAGCAGCCCAACAACACTTCGGTTGCGCTCAATCGCATCTTCCAGGAAAGCCCGAGCAGCATCTTCGGGCGCGTGGATGCGAATGGGCAGATCTATCTGGTGAATCCGAACGGGTTCATCTTCGGCGCCGGGGCGAAAGTAAATGCCGCAGGCATTCTCGCCTCCACGCTGGGCATGACGGACGACGTGTTCAAAGGCGGCCTGTTGTCGCCGAACGCGAAGCCGAACCCGGATGCGGCGCTTGCGGGTGACGGGCGAATCAATGTGATGGATGCGAACGGCCAGCCGGTGCTCGGCGCGGACGGGCAGCCTGTGAAAGTTCGCCTGCAGGTGCAGGAAGGCGCGCAGCTCACAAGCACCGGCTCCGGCGGTCGCGTGCTGCTCGCGGGCCAGGAAATCAGCAACGCCGGCACGCTCTCCTCACCTGACGGCCAGGTGATCATGGCGGCCGGCCAGAAGGTGTATCTGCAGGCGAGTACCGACCCGGCATTGCGTGGCCTGCTTGTCGAAGTAGACGCGGGCGGCAAGGCGTGGAACCAGCTTACGGGCCAGCTGAATTCAGCGCGCGGTAACATCACGATGACGGGGTTAGCGGTCAACCAGGAAGGCCGCATTTCCGCCAGCACTACGGTGTCGGCGAACGGCTCGATCCGGTTGCTCGCGCAGGACACGATCGTGCTCGCGCTGAATGAAGGCCAGACTGCGACTGTGCCAGTGGCGACGCGCTCCGGAACGCTCGAGATCGGTTCTCACAGTCGCATGGAAGTGTTGCCCGAGCTGGACGACAAGGCCATCGCGGTAGAAGACCAGAAACAACTCGCCAGCTCGATCGAGCTCGCCGGTCATCAGATTCATCTCAGCGGTGGAAGTCGCATCCGCGCGCCCGGCGGCACTCTCACGGCGAAGGCGATCGACAATCCCCACTCCGGCGGCTCGGGTCTCGCCACCTACGATGCCGCTGCGCGCATTCACGTGGACTCGGGCGCGTTCATCGACCTCTCCGGCAGCGATGCAACGCTGCCCATGTCCCGGAACCTGGTGAGCGTGGAGCTGCGAGCGAACGAGCTCAAGGATTCTCCCGATCAGCGCGACGGCGCACTTCGCGGCAAGACCGTCGTGGTCGACGCCCGCGTCGGTACGCCGCTCGGCGATGTCAGCGGTGCCCTTGCGGCGGTTCCGAAGTCGATTGCGGAACGCACATCGGCCGGCGGCAAGGCAACGTTCCTGTCCACCGGCGACATCGTCGTGGCGGACAACGCTTCGATCGATATCTCCGGCGGCACGATCAATTATCTCGGCGGCACCGTCGCGACGTCCCAACTGATCACGGCGAGCGGCCAGCTCGTCGACATCGGGCAAGCCGATCCGGCGCGCACGTATGTCGGTGTGCTGAGCCCCACTGTTACCGTGAAGCACGACAAATGGGGCGTGATCGAATCGCGAGACGTGAACGGCTTGGGTCACTACGAGTCGGGCTACGTGCAGGGTCGCGATGCCGGGACGCTGCAGTTCGCTTCCCCGCAGATGGTGCTGAATGGAACCTTCTCTGGCCACACGCACAGCGGACCGTATCAGCGCGATGCCGCCAACGTGCCTTCCGGTGGGCGGCTCATTGTCGGCCTCACGGATGCCCAGCAGTCGCTGGTCGCGGGCGGCGGCATCACGAATGTGCAGTACCTGGCGCCGTCCGTTCTTTTTTCGGATACGAAGCCGGGCATCGTGGTCGGGGACGACGCGTCCATCCCGTCCGGGTTGCCGTTGACCCTGTCCACGGACTACCTGAAGAACGGCGGTTTCACAGACACTGAGATATACAGCGATTCCGGGGTAACCCTGCCGGCGGATACACCGCTACATCTAGCGGATGGCTCGTCGCTCAAGATTCGCGCGCCGCTGATCGATATCGCGGGGAGCATCACTGCGCTCGGCGGCAACATCGACGCGGCCACCGCACTTACACAGAAAGCGTTCACGGCCCCCACGCAGAAATACGGCGTCAACGTCGCAGACGGCGTCACCCTGGATGTGCGTGGCACCTGGACCAACGACGTGCTCACGCCCACCGGCGTGCGCGCCGAGCAACCTATATTCAAAGACGGCGGCAGCATCAAGCTTGCCGCCGACACACTCAATGCAGATCTGAGCATCGGCTCCGACACGCAGTTCCTCGCGACTGGCGGCGCGTGGATGAATTCGTCCACCAAGCTGTCTGGCGGACGTGGTGGCAACATCACGTTCAGCGCGGCGGGGTTCGAATCGGCACTCACGCTGGGCGAAAATGTGGCGCTTGAGGCGTTTGGAGTTGCCGGTGCGGCCGGCGGCGCATTCACTTTGAATGCGGGGCGCATTTCAGTTGGCACCGACACTCAGTGGGCACGCAGGCAGAGTTTTTCGCCGCGTGACACCTCGACGGTCGGCGACGGCAATGCAGACTCTGGCGACGGCACGAACTCCAGCGCCGGTGCCACGAATCTCGCCGCCGATGGCTTTGTGCACGTAGGCTCGGCGCTGTTCGATCAATACGGCTTCAGCGCCATCAATCTCGCAGCGACCGGTGCACGCAGGGGCCCGCGGGGCGAAACCGGCGATGACCTCGCTGGCGCGAACCCCGATTCCAGTAACGATCCCCACAACGACGCGGTGCTGATCGTCGAATCCGGCACGCTCATCAATGCCCGCGCAGACTCGTTGCAGCTGGGCGATCGGTCCGATATCCGCCAGAGTGGCGGCGTCATCGCCGATTTCAGCTCGGTGGTCGCACGTCCGGAAATCGAGCGCACGGCATCGAAGGTGTCTTTGCAGGCCGATGCCAGAAATCTGCTGCAGGCGGCCCTGCGGCCGGGCTCGGTGATTACTCCTGAGATGCTGGGTCGCCTTGACATTCAGAAAGGCAGCGTGCTTCAGGGCGACGCGGGTTCGTCGTTCTCGCTCGGCAACGTCGGCGCCGGGATTTCCGTCGACGGCAGCATCGTGGCGCACGGTGGCACGATCAACATGCTGCTCAGTGGCCCGAGCGACGAACAGCTCGACGCCGGTTTCCTGCCGGACTTGCGATTGGAGCTCGGCTCCTCGGCGCTGCTCGATGTCAGTGGCAAGGCGGTTCTGGCGCCCAACGACCTCCGGTTACTGAAGGGCAATCTTCTCAACGGCGGCAGCGTCAGCCTGCTTGCGAATCGCGGTTCGGTCGTGATGCAAGCGGGCTCTGCGGTGGATGTCTCCGGCGTCGCTGCGCAGATCGACGTGCCGACAGACGGCACAGGCGCTCAGTACTCGCGGCAGCTCCTCGCAAGCAGCGGCGGCTCGGTGTCGATTCGCGCGCCCGAATCCATCGGCCTTGCCGGCACCCTACGGGCCGGAGGGGGCCAGGGCGCCAACGGCGCAGCGCCCGGAGGCGCTTTCTCGCTGGGCTTGACGCGAGCCGAGGGTTTTTCGAACGGGATCTTTCAGCCGGGGGAGTTTCCGGCCGGCCCGCGCATCATCGAGGTCGCCGCAAACGGCGTGACGGGGACCATTCCAAGTGCCGAAAGTGGCCTGCTGCGCATCGACCAGAAGCTGATCGACGATTCCGGATTCGATGCACTGAAGCTGACCACGGATGGGCAGATTCGCTTCGATGATGGCGTGCGATTGCAGACCGCGGCGCGGTTGGAGCTGTACAGCCCTGAGCTCGTAGTGGGCGATGGCGCCAGTGTCCATCTCGCTTCGAGCTACGTTGCGCTCGGCAACCCGAGGCCCGTCGTGAGTGGCGCGATGCCGACTCCCGGAACGGGCACGCTGGATGTGGCCGCGGATTTCCTGGAGCTGATCGGATCGACGGTTCTGCAGGGAGTCGATCACGCGACGCTCACCAGCCAGACCGACATCCGGCTGCGAAACTCCGTCACCGAAAATAACGCGGCGGGCCCCGGCGCCTTCTCGCTTGCAGGCGACTTGACGCTTGCGGCCCAGCGCATCTATCCCGCGACCGGCACCACGTTCGACATCACTGCTGCGGGTGGCGAGCACAATCGAATCACGCTCGCACAGATCGGAACCTCTGCGGGCAACCCGCTTTCGGCAGGCGGCAAGCTGCGGATTTCGGCGGATGAGATTGTTCAGGCAGGCACATTGCTCGCACCGTTCGGCAGTATCGAGCTCACCGCCAAAGAATCGCTGACGCTCGCCGCCGGCAGCCTCACCTCCGTAAGCGGTGCGGGCCAGCTCGTTCCGTACGGCCAGACGCAGAACGACGGAAAGCAGTGGGTGTACGGTATTGAAGGGACTCTCCCCGCCGAACTGAAGAAGCTGCCCGATCGACAGGTGACCCTGAGCGGACCGTCTGTGGAACTCGCAGAGGGGTCGGTCGTAGACGTCTCTGGTGGCGGCGATCTCTACGCATACGAATTTGTCCCGGGCACCGGCGGCTCGCAGGATAGGCTCGGCAGCGGAGTCGACGCTGTTCCCGGTCTCTATGCCGTGATGCCTTCGATGCGCGGTCAATACGCGCCATACGATCCGGCGTACGCCGACCCATCACTGAAGCCGGGGGATAGTATTTATCTGAGCGGCGTGCCCGGCTTGCCAGACGGGTTCTATCCCTTGCTTCCCGCGCGCTATGCCCTGCTGCCCGGCGCCTTCCTCGTTCGCTCGGTGTCAGGGTTTGCCGACCTGCAGCCCGGCACGCCAGCCTCTCTGGCGAACGGCACACAAGTAATCTCAGGGTATCGCACGTTCGCGAACACACCGCTGCCCGACGCGCGCTACAGCGGCTTCGAGGTTCACCCCGGCAGCTACGGGCGCGCGCTTGCTGAATATCGCGATTCGTTCGCTTCGAAGTTCTTTGGTGACGACTCGGCACACCCAGCCGATAGCGGCAGGCTCACGTTGCTCGCAAGCTCTCGCCTCTCCGCGCTTGGGCAGGTGAAGACCGCAGCTGCGAAAGACGGCATCGGCGCCGCCGTCGACGTCTCGGCAGAAAATCTCAGGTTGGTCGCGCATTCGGATAATGAAACCGCCGATGGCTCGGTGCAAATCGGCGCTGATGTCCTGAATTCATGGAATCCGTCGCGCCTGTTGCTGGGCGGCCGGCATTCGGCCGACGGCAAGAGCATCTCGGTGGAAGCGGCGACGGTGTCCGTCGACACCGGCGTCGATCTCACCCTTCCCGAAATTCTCATGACCGGCCGGGATTCTATTTCCGTCCACGATGGCGCACGGATCAGCACCACCTCCGGCGCCGGCAATGCGCCGCTCGCCGCGCTCCCGAAGGCATCGTCGGTGAAGCTCACCGGCACCGGCGCAGAGGGCGCCGCGTTTCTGGCGCTCTCGGATCTGACGAGTGTGATTCGCGATCGAACCCCAAACTTAGAGGACCCCACGGGCGGTAGTGGAAGCGGTGGTGGATCGCCCGGCGCACAGGTCAACCTGGATGCCGGCTCGCAACTGCGGTCGCGCGGATCGTTGACGGTGGATGCGCCCGGCGGCGGCGCGCTGCTCGGAGATGTTCAGGGTGCGGGCGCAAGCTGGTCGCTCGCATCCGACCATCTCGTGTTCGGCGACCCGGCGGATGCCAATGCGCCCGCCGCGGTCGGACTCGCTCTCAATCCAACGCTGGTGACCAGCCTGCAGCAGGCCGGCTCGCTTCGTCTCGAAAGCTCAGGGTCCATCGACTTCGAAACGCCGCTTTCTCTCGGCACGACGTCAACCTTGAAGACGCTCACGCTGATTGCGCAGAGTCTGAAGAACCTGTCAGGCGATCAGAGCGTGACACTGTCTGCCGACAGAGTGTCGCTGCAGGGGGTGAGTGACGATTCCACGGCAACGCCGTCATCAGGCGGGCAGGGCAGCCTGAAGCTGCAGGCCAACACGCTTGAGGTGTCGGATCGGAAGATCGCGGCGAAGGACCGGAATCCAGACGGCACCGAAGCTATTCCCCAGCCCCCAGGCAACACGCTCGTCATCGAGGGGTTCGGTGCCACCTCGCTCACGGCCTCACGCGACATCATCGGTCGTGGCGAGGGCAGTCTCGTTGTGGGCGGCGATCTCAATATGAACGCGGCGCGCTTCTCGGCGGGCGCCGCTTCGGACAACACCTTCAATGCGAGTGGCAACGTTTCGCTTGTGAGCAGCGCCTTGCCCGCTGGAGTAACCCTTGCGCCGCTGGCGCTCGGCGGTTCGCTCAGCTTCTTCGGCAATTCCATCAACGACGCCGCCAACATCGTCGTCGCCTCCGGAAACGTGCGCGTGCAGGCGGCTTCTGATCTGACGCTCGCCGAGAACGCCATCATCGACGTTGCCGGTCGGCAGGTCACTGCCGGCGGGCGCGAGGCGAGTTCGGCCGGTGGATTGATTCAGCTCTCATCGGGAACGACGCTGACCGCTGCGGCTGGCTCACTGCTCGACGTGTCGGGCGCGGAGGTCTCCAACGCCGGTGCATTGGTCGTCAACGCAGGCGGCGCCGCCAATCTCGATTCGAAACTGCTCGGCACGGCTGGCACCGATGCGCGCGGCGGCTCCTTTCAACTGGGAGCAGCTGGCCTCGGCAACTTTGGCGCTCTCAACGCACAGCTGCAAACAGGCGGCTTCACGCACAAGCAAAGTGTGCACGTCGCAAGCGGAGATCTGAGACTCGCGGCCGGCACTCACACCACGGCACACGATGTGGAGCTGATCACCGATGGGGGCGCTGTTTCCATCGCCGGCGAGATTTCAGCACCGTCGAGTGACGACCGCAGCTCATTGCGCCTGTACGGCTCGAATGATGTGACGCTCGAAGCAACTGGCGCCCTGCGTGCGGATGGAGCGAACGGCTTTCGTCCCGGCATCATCGAGGTGGGCTCCTCCGCGGGCACGGTCAACTTTGTCGAGAAAAGCGTCGTTTCGGCAGAGAGCCTGGCAGGCGATGGCGAGTTACGCATTCGCGCGTCGGCGACCGCCACTGACATCCGCGTCGGTTTACTGCCCAAGGACCTGAGCCACATCGGCTCCATTACCCTCGAATCCGTGCTGGCGCCATTCACAGTGTCAGACGCGCTGACGGATGCTGACTTCGACGTCATGCGCGCGGCCGCTGCGGACTATCTCGCGGCCGCACAGCTCCCTATCGATACGCGCCTGAACGCTCTCGGCAAACTTCCGGTGACCGTACTGCCGGGCATCGATGTGCGTCACGACGGCGACCTGACGCTGGGCAGTCTCGATCTGTCTACCTGGCGCTTCGGCACTGACGCAGCGATACCCGCCGCGCTGACCGTACGCGCCACGGGGAACATCACGGTCGCCGGAACGATTTCCGATGGCGTCGACGCAAGCGGCGCGGGTTTGGACTTGCTGCCGGGGCAGTCCGCGACGATTCGGCTCGCAGCAGGGGCGAATCTGAGTGGCGCGGATCCGACGGCCGTTCGCTACGGCGCCACTTCGGATCTCAAACTCGCGGACAACGCAGTGATCCGCACGGGCACCGGTGATATCGCACTGACTGCCGCGCGTGACATCGTGTTCGGCGCCACGTCCTCTGTCTATACGGCGGGTCTTCCGGGCGCCGAGACCGTGCGACTGACGGGCAGCGGTCGCATGACATTCCCCAATGAGGGCGGACAGATCGGCGTGCATGCCGGACATGACGTCGTCGGCAGCCCAATCGGCCAGAGCGTTACGATCTGGCAGCCGCGGCAAGGCTCGGACACTCAGGCGGCGCGCTGGGGCACCGATCTGGCCCAGTTCAAATGGAATGTGGGATCGCTGGGCGGCGGCGATGTCGACGTGCTGGCCGGCCACGACGTGATCAATCTATCCGCAGCGGTCGCGGATAGCGCCATCGTTTCGGATGACCGTAGGACCCTCACGCGTTTTGGCGGTGGAAGCC
This sequence comes from Gammaproteobacteria bacterium, assembly GCA_040007735.1. GTDB lineage: Bacteria > Pseudomonadota > Gammaproteobacteria > Steroidobacterales > Steroidobacteraceae > JADGHX01. Next base: position 9,326 of record JBDTUL010000002.1, read on the forward strand.
TCGCCGTCAGTGCTGGCAATGACATGACCGGCGGCATGTTCTACGTCGCGCACGGCACCGGTGTATTCGATGCCCGAGGTGCAGTGACGACGAGCCCGACGTGGAAAACCCAACAGAACGATCCGCTGGGCCTGCTTCTTCAGATGGGCGATTCCCGCATCGACGTCACTGGACGCAAGGAAGTGGTGCTCGAAGCTGTGTTGAACCCCACTGTCTTGCCGCCTCCAACGGGTGGCGCACGGCTTGCGTACTTCTTCACCTACGGCGATCGATCCGCTGTCGCCGTCGAGAGTGCCGGCGGCGACGTCACGATGATCGAGGACACCGGCGCGTCGCGTCTGGCGCCATTTCTTGGGCAGCCCGTCGCGCAGGCCGCGACGGCTACCGGCAAGTTGATGCTTCCTGCATCACTGAGCTTGCGTGCCTTGACGGCAGACGTTCGGTATAACGCAAACGCTGCCGCGACCTTGTTCCCGTCCGCCACCGGGCAGCTCGAGTTGTTCGCGGGGCGCGATGTGGTGGCCGCGGCGGGCACGCGCCTCAGAATGTCCGATGGCGCGGTGAGCGGAATCCCCACTGCGTTCGCACCTCTGGGCCAGCAGCTGGCGACATCGTCCGAAGTCCTGAGAACCGCATCGGCCATTCGTCACCAGGAAGACTCCCAGCCCGCGCTCGTTTCCGCCGGCCGCGATATCTTGAACCTGAACCTGCAGCTCGCAAAATCGGTGCGCCTGACCGCCGACCGCGACATCGTCGACGCGACCCTGTTCGCGCAGAACGTGAATCCGGATGACTTGACGCTGATCTCGGCCGGCCGCGACTTCAAATACTCCGTAGGCAATGCGCAGAGCCAGGTGCGCGTCGGCGGCCCCGGACGCCTCGACGTGGTCGCGGGCCGAGAGGTCGATCTCGGCACCTCGATCGGCATCACTACTACCGGGCGCCTGGAGAATCCGAACTTCAAGGTCGGCACCGAAGGCGCCGATCTCACCGTGCTCGCAGGTCTCGCACCGGGCGTGAACGTCAGCGCGTTCATCACGGACATCGTGCTCAAATCCGACGACAATGCCAGGAAGCTCGTGAGCTACATGGCGGCGAAGACCGGCGACAAGGACCTCACGCCAGAGGACGCGGCCGAGGCTTTCGCCAAGATGGACTTCAACTCGCAGCGTCCCTTCCTGCTGGACGTGTTCTTCAACGAACTGGTGCAATCGGGCCGCGAAGTACTCGACGACCCGACTCTTGGCTACAAGCGCGGCTATGCGGCCATCGACGCGTTGTTCCCGAAGAGCCGCCTGACCGATACGCCGAACCCCTACGTCGGCGACATCAGTCTCGCGTTCAGCCGCATCTACACATTGGGCGGCGGGGACATCTCCCTGTTGGCTCCGGGCGGCATGCTCAATGTGGGGCTTGCGAATCCCGCCGTCGGAACCGGGCAGCGGCCCCCTGAGCAGCTGGGCATCGTCGCGCAGGGCAGCGGCAGCGTGCGTGTGTTCACGGATAGCGATGTGCTCGTAAACCAGTCCCGCCTGTTCACGTTGCTCGGTGGCGACATTGCGGTGTGGTCTACGAGAGGCAACATCGACGCGGGTCGTGGCGCCAAGACCGCTGTCTCGGCGCCGCCGCCCACGGTTCTGGTCGATGCCTCTGGCAACATCACGCTCAGTTTTGGTGGCGCGGTGGCGGGCAGCGGCATTCGTACGATCATCGTCGACCCGAAGTTGCGTCCCGGCGACGTCGATCTCATCGCCCCGGCCGGCTTCGTCAATGCCGGCGATGCCGGTATCGGCGCTGGCGGCAACCTGCACATCGCGGCCGCCCGTGTCATCGGGCTCGACAACATTCAGGTAGGGGGCACCTCCGCTGGCGTGCCGCCAGACGTGGGCAACCTCGGCGCTTCGCTGTCGGGTGCTTCCGGTGTTGCGAGCAGCTCTTCCAACGCGTCCAGCACCGCGGTCGACAAGGGCCTCGCGTCGAAGGACGCCGCACCGCTCGCCCAAAGCGCGCTCTCCTGGCTCGATGTCTTCGTGGAAGGCTTCGGCGAGGAAGTGTGCAAGGCGAGCGACCTGGAGTGCCTGAACCGGAATCGCAAGCCCTGAGAGTAGGCTGTTTGTGTCCGCATCGAAGGGCTTCTACAGTATGCGGATAAGCACCGCCTGAAGCAGCACCCCTGGCCAGAATCGTGTCCGGTCAAGACTGGTTTCGTAACACGGAGTGGAATGCACTAGTCGAGCGAACGTTCGAGGAGAAGCTGCGTCGCGCGCGACAGAAGAGCCAATATTTGCGTATCCAGGCTAACGCGCTGGCTGAGTCGCATCCGGCTGTGGCTCTTCAGCTACTGAGAAGATATTTCGAACTCGAGGACAAGTTCGACTGGGCACAAGCGTACTGCGACCAAGCGACAGCGTCTCTTTCGCTCGGTCGCCTCGCGGACGCCGTCAGCTGCTACGAAAAAGCGCTCCATAGAGAGGCAGAATCTACAAACCTCAAGACGCAGGCATATCTCGAGCTGCCGTTCCTGATCGCTACGCGCCGCCTACAGGATCGGTTCGATCAGGCAGAGCAGATCCTGAAAAACCATCGGTCAAGGCTGACATTTCCAGTCGAACGATTCATGTGGCACTCCTCATGGGCATTGATTGCGCATTCGCGTGGCGACGGAGTTCGCGCGTCAGAACACGCGTCGCAGGCTTTGATCGAGGCGCAACAGCGCTATTCGGGAATGCAGTACCACCCGGTGATCGGCTTGGTTTCGCAGCGACACCAGGCCTTGATCGATGATCTCACGCGGATTCTTTAGCGAGGCGCCGTGTCGGCATTGCTGACGATGATCTCGACGCCAATGGCGAGACGGTCTTCTCGTGGGCGGATCTACTGAAGATTGGGCTAGGTGACACACGTGCCGACGGTCACCAAGAGCTCCGCGTACCCGTTGCGGCAAGCGTTCGAGGACTACTGGGAGTTCCGTGTCGCGAAGTCTCCGCCGCATTCGGTGCTTGCGATCAGACGAAGGTGAACAGCGCTCGACCGCAGACCGAGCTTGGAGCGTTCTGCAGGCTTGTCTCAACCATGCCTATAGCAGCGGCAAGGCCCAGTCCGACGAGGCTTGGCGCGGCGTGAGGCCGTCTCGCGGGGTTGATATGCCGCGCGCTCGGTTCCTGAGTGTCGAGTAGGCCACGCACTCGCTGAACGTGATGCCGGAGGACTTTCGGCAGCTCGCGCGCGGCTCGCTCTACACGGGACTTCGGCACGGCGAGTTGATCGCGCCGCTGGTGAGCGACGTAACGGAAGGACAGGTCCGCGTCCGTCATTCGAAGTCGGGTAAGCCGCGTTCGGTTCCGCTGAGCGACGAAGGCGCGGAGTTCTTCGATCGGATGACAGCCGTCAAGCGTGGCGACGAGCCCGGGTTCACGCGCTGATGGTTCGCCTTGGTACCGCATGCAGGCATCGCGGTACATGGAGGACGCCTGCGAGGCGGCGAAGATCGAACCGCCTGCGACGTTTCATGACTTGCGACGGATCTACGCGAGTCTGCTGATCAATCGGGGCACGGATGCCGAAATCATCAAGGAACTGCTGGGGCACGGGATCTGCGGATGACGTTGCGCACGTATGCGCATCTGCTCAACCGGACGGTGGCCAAGGCGGTGAATAAGAAGCTACCGTCGTTTGGGCTGGAGCCGTCGAACGTCACCAAATTCAGAGCGCGATTCTGCGGGCTGCGAGGAGCCGTAACCGCTTGATCGTTCAAGGTGGGCCACAGGAGCACGTTGGCCGCCTTGCCATATAGTGTCAAAGGTGTTACCAATGGCGTATACAGTTCTTGAGTACCTGACCGCTGATGGCGTCAGCCCTTTCTTGAAATGGCGCCTCACGCTGGATGCGCAGTCGCGCTTGCGGATCATCAGAGTGGTTGAGCGGTTCGGCGACGGCAACCTCGGAGATCACAAAGGTGTAGGCGGCGGTGTGGTCGAGACGCGCATCGATACGGGCCCGGGCTTCCGGATTTACTACGGCCGGGACGGGGACGCGATCGTCATTTTGCTCGCCGGCGGCTCGAAGAAGACGCAGGCGAGGGACATCGAGGCTGCGAAGGATCGCTGGAAAGACTACAAAGATTGCAAGCGAAGAGGTAGTTGATATGCCGCTTACCAAAGCGTTCAAAGAAACGATCATGGTTGACTTGCAGGATCGCGAGTTTCGTGCGGCATACCTGGCCGACGCAATCGAGGCCATGCACGGCGGTGAGTTCTCGGTTGGCAAGCGGATGCTGCGCAACTACATCAACGCGACGATCGGCTTCGATGCGCTGAGCAAAGCGGTTGGATCGCCGCCAAAGAGCCTTATGCGGATGCTCGGGGAGACGAGCAACCCCCACGCTGACAAGCTATTCGGAATCCTGAAGCACCTGCAGGAAACCGATCGGTTTGAAGTCAGGGTTTTTCCGAGAGGTCATCGAGAGACCAGACGAGGCGCTCAGCGGCCATCTGGCAAGAGCTAAAAGGGAAAGATGAGCGGCAAGACTTACAAGGAACTGTTGGAGAAACTTGACGCCCGCGGGGCGAAAGCGCGTCAAGCAGCGGGCCGAGCAGCTCATGGCCGCGGAGAAGACCCGCCGCAGCGTTCGGAAGAAGGTAGTGCAAGAAGTTCCAGAAGGTATAGCGCGCTGAATGTCACGGGCTTGCCCGATACTGACACCCTCAAAAAATTGGAAGTCCAATTCTAGGCCGTGCCGGCTCTTGTCAGCACTCGGCCAGCGATCTGGGTCAGGTACCACACTGCCAGATAGATCGGCCGTCGTCACTCATTGACGGGCAGAGCCTGAAGGCGGCTCGCGCACACCTCGCGTAATTTTAATCGTGGGTGCGGCTCGCCCGTCGCTTCTGCGCCCGGGCGGGGACGGACGCCCGCCGGCGTTCATCGGAGCGCGAAGCCGTGATCCGCTCAACGCGATGGCCTCAACGCTGAACTAGGCAGCATCAGAAATCGAGCGCTGGAGGGAAAGTTTCGGGAGCGCGGCAACCAGGCCAACTGACGAAACTTTCCTAAAAATTTCCGAAGCCAGAAAAGTCGAGGACGAGGAGAGCGTAAGTGTCTGAAAGGAACGGCGCTCCCATCCGGATTCGAACCGGTATTACAGCCTCGTGAGCCCATCGTCGCACCGGGACACACGCCTGTCACATATCGCCCAAATAATCCGTGCCCAAGGGCGGGATGCGGCTCGGGCTTAAAACTGGGGATGAACAAAAGATGAGCCGCCTTCGGTTCGCGTGGGTATTCGCTGCCGCCGTGTTGGGCCTGGGCTGGATGTCGCCTGCGCTCGCCTGGTGGAATGACGACTGGGCCTTTCGCAAAGAAATCACTCTCGACCTCACGGCCGCGGGTGCCGACGTTGCCGGCACACCCACTGACGTGCCGGTGCTCATTCGCCTGAGCCTCGCCAACTTCCAGTATTTCAACGATGCGAAGCCGGACGGCTCCGATCTGCGGTTCGTTGGCGCCGACGACAAGACTCCCCTCAAGCATCACGTCGAGAAATTCGACGCGCAGGCGCAGATAGCGCTGGTGTGGGTGCGCGTACCGCGCCTCACGGGCGGCGCGAACACCGACAAGCTATTCCTTTATTACGGTGCCAAATCCGCGCCCAGCAGCGCGGATGCTGCCGGCACGTATGACGTGAACCAGGCGCTGGTCTATCACTTCGGTGCGGCCGCAGGCTCGTCACAGGATGCCACCGCAAACAAGAGTGACCCCGCCAGGTTCAACGCGGAGGTCAACCCGGCGTCACTGATTGGCGCGGGCGTCAAGTTCACGGGCGCGCAGACTATTTCGATTCCTGCGAACGGCGCGGTTCATCTCGCGCCAGCCAAGGGGCTTACGGTGTCTGCCTGGGTGCGCATCGATGCGACTCAGCAGCAGGCCTACATCGCGCAACTCGCAGACGCGGGGCGCGAGTTAGTACTGGGAATCAACGGCGCTCAAGCGTTCGCGCGTTATGGCACCGCCACTGCGCCCGTCACCGTTCAGCAAACTTCGGCGCTCACCACGGCCGAGTGGCATTACCTTGCCGTTCGTGTCGGCGAGAAGCGATTGAGCCTGTTCGTCGACGGCGTCGAGGCGGGTGCCGCCGATGTCGACCTGCAGGAGATCGGAGGTACGCTCACGATCGGTGGGTCCGCTGCGGGCGCCAACTTCCTCAGTGGCGAGCTGGATGAGCTCGAAGTGGCGACCACCGTGCGCAGCCCGGAATGGCTCAAGGCCGCCGCGCGCAGCCAGGGCATGGTTGCGCCGCTCGTCATCTACGGAGGTGACGCGCAGAAGGAAGCGAGCCACGAGTCCTATTTCGTCACGACCCTGCGCAACGTGACGGTCGACGGTTGGGTGGTGATCGGCGTTCTGGCCGTGATGTTCGTCGCTTCGTTGTTGATCATGGCGACCAAGGCCGTGTATCTCAGCCGCGTCGGCAACGGCAATGCCAGGTTCCTCGAGGAATTTCGCAAAACCTCCGACGACCCGGCGGCGCTTCCTTCAGAAGAAGACGCTTTCGGAGTTTCAACGCTCGGGCGCCTGTATCACCACGGAATGAAAGAGACGATGAGGCGCCTGGAAGGCCAGGCTGCCGGGGCCGATCGGGTAAAAAGCCTGTCCCCGCAGTCCATCGAGGCCATTCGCGCCACGATGGACGCCTCTCTCACGCGCATGACCCAGCGACTCAGCAGCCAGATGGTGTGGCTGACGGTCGCCATTTCCGGCGGACCGTTTCTCGGACTGCTGGGCACGGTGGTCGGCGTGATGATTACGTTTGCGGCCATCGCCGCAAGCGGCGAAGTGAACATCAACGCCATCGCGCCGGGCACAGCCGCTGCGCTCGTTGCCACCGTCGCCGGCCTCGGCGTCGCCATCCCTTGCCTGTTTGGTTACAACTATCTCAACACGCGTGTGCGGGAGATCGGTGCCGACATGCGGGTGTTCGTGGACGAATTCGTCACACGCATCGCCGAAATCCACACCTGACGAGAGCGCGAACATGTCAGGAAAAGTGGATGGCGGCGGCGACGTTTACGACGAGATCAATATCACGCCGATGCTGGATCTCGCCTACGTGCTGCTGATCATTTTCATCATCCTGTGTACCGCCACGGTCCAGGGCATCAAGGTGAACCTGCCGAAGGCGAGCACGCAGCCGAGCCTCGCGCAGAACAAGACGAAGGCCATCTCCATTACGGCGGACGGCACGATCTATCTCGACACGTTTCCGGTGACCTTGCCGGAGCTCGAGAATCTGCTGCGTCAGTACAAGGCCGTGACGCCGGATCTTCCGGTCATCATCAAGGCCGATTCCACCATTCCGTACCAGCGCGTCGTCGACGTGCTCGACATGGTGGGCCGGCTCGAGATCACACAGCTCGGCCTCGTCACGCAGAAGATCGTGAAGTAGAGCCGCCCCGTGAATTCGAAGTCGCAAAAGTATCGTTACTTGCCGGCCCTGGCTCTCGGCGTGGTCATGGTGCTCATCGGCTTCGGCGCGTTCGCGCTGATCCGCAATTTCATCGGTAGCGCGCCACCTCCCTCGAAGAAAGTAGTTCAGGAAATTCAGATCATCCGGCCCCCGCCGCCGCCGGATTTGCCGCCTCCACCCCCGCCGCCTCCGGAAGAGCAGGTCGCCATCAACGACCCGGAGCCTGCGCCCGATCCGACCCCGTCCGACGATCCGCCCCCCGGCGAACAACTCGGTCTCGACGCCGATGGCTCCGCGGGCGGCGATGCATTCGGCTTGCTCGGTCGCAAGGGTGGACGCGACCTGCTCGCCTCGGGCGGCAGCGCATACGCCTGGTATGGCGGCCTGGTGAAGAACGAGATCGTCGAGCAGCTCGGCGCGGAAAAACAGGCGCGGTCGGGCGACTACACCGTCGGTGTCAGTGTCTGGGTGCGCAACGACGGCACCATTGAGCGCGCGCGAATCGTGCGGTCGAGCGGCAATCGCGATCGCGATCGCGCCGTCGAAGAGGCGTGTACGCGAATCAGAATTTCGCAGGCGCCGCCTGCCGACATGCCGCAGCCGATCACGCTACGCATCGTCTCGCGCGCCTGATCACTGGAGCTTTCAATCAACATGCCTTCTTCGAGTTCACACTACCTGGTCGTGTCGTCGCTGTGCGCGCTGCTCGTTTGCGGCACGGCGAATGCGGCGGCCTCCTCTGCGGAAACGCGCAATCTCACCGAGCTTCGCAACACCGTAGTGAATCTGCTGAACGCGCTGGTGGAGCGCGGTGTGGTCACGCGCGAGCAAGCGCAGGCGATGGTGAAGGACGCGCAGGCCAAGGCGGAAGCCGAGTCCGCCGCCACTGCCGCGCAGGACAAGGCCGAAGAGGGCGCGGTTCGCGTGCCGTACGTGCCGGAGATCGTGAAGGATCAGATTCGCAAGGAAGTGTTGGCGGAGCTGGGCCCGAGCGTCACCAAAGAAGTCGTCGAGAAGGTTCGCTCGGAAGACACGTTGCGCGCAGCGCTTCCGGACTGGGTGCAGCGCATGCGTTGGAGTGGCGACGTGCGTGTGCGCGCTCAGGGCGACGTTTTCGCCGACGGCAACGTGCCCGGCGGCTATCTCGACTTCAACAACATCAACGACAAGGGCGGCGCCACCAAGGCCGGCCTGGGCGCGCTGGTCAACGTGTCGGAAGATCGGGAACGGCTGCGCGCGCGGCTGCGATTCGGGTTTGATGTGGACATGGGTTCCGGCTGGTCCGCGGCCATGCGCATCGCGACGGGCACTTTGCGCGATGCCGTTTCGACCAACCAGACGCTGGGCAACTACGGCGCCCGCTACACCATTGGTGTGGACCAGGCCTACCTGCGTTGGGTCAGTCCGGCAAAGAGCTTCAACCTGTCGGCCGGCCGCATCCCCAACCCGTGGATGTCCACGGAGCTGGTGTTCGATCCCGACCTGATGTTCGAAGGCGCCGTCGCCAACTATCGTCTGAATCTCGGCTCCGGCGAGCGCTACGCGCACAACATCTTTGCGACCGCTGGTGCGTTCCCGTTGCAGGAGATCGAACTCTCCGCGCACGACAAGTGGCTGTACGCCGGCCAGCTCGGCATCGACTGGCGCACGAGCGGCGGCCACCGCTTCCGTCTCGGCGCCGCGTACTACGACTACCGGAATATCGCGGGTCAGGCGAACGCACCAGACAGCGTGCTGCTCGACTACACCGCGCCGCCGTTCTTCCAGCGCGGCAACACGGTCTTCGATATTCGCAACGACACGGACAACACCACGAACCTGTACGCGCTCGCGTCGGACTTCCAGTTAGCCGATGTGACGGCTAGTGCGGAGTGGCGCATGTTTTCGGCCTACCGCATTGGCGTCACCGCCGACTACGTGAAGAACGTGGGATACGACGCCGCGAAGATTCAGGCTCGCACGGGTCGCGATGTGCCGGAACGCACCGAGGGTTACCAGGCGGAGCTGGGCTTCGGCTCCTACGCACTGGATCAGGCGGGCATGTGGCGGGCCGCGGTCGGCTACCGATATCTCGAGCGCGATGCGGTGATCGATGCGTTCACCGATTCGGATTTCCGGCTCGGCGGCACCGACGTGAAGGGTTACACCCTTACGCTCGATTACATGCTCACACCGCGAGTGACGGGCCGCCTGCGCTACCTGTCCGGCAACGAGATCGACGGGCCGCCGTTCGGTGTCGACGTCATCCAGCTCGATGTGAACGCGCAGTTCTGACCGGCTGCGACGGAGACGACATGCGTAACCTGCTCTCGTTGATCTGGACACTGCTCGCGTTGGCGATACTGATTCCGGCCAGCGGCCCTGCTGGCGCGCAGGCCGCGCGTTCAGGTGGAGCGCCCAATGCCCAGCTGATGCAACAGATGCAGCAGCTTGCGTCGGAGCGTACGGCCCTGCAGGCAGAGAATGCGCGCATCAAGAAAGAGCTCGAAGACCTGCGCAAGGAGCGCGATCAACTGAAGAGCGGTCGGCAGGCGGTGGACCAGCGAGTGCAAGCGAGTACGGCTGCGCTCGCACGCAGCACCGCTCAGCGAGACAGCACGGAACAGGAACTGACCCAGTTCAAGGCGAAGACGCAGGAACTGGTCGCCAAATTTCGGGAGACTGCCGAGACGCTACGTACTGTCGAGTCCGAGCAGACCACGACGCAGCAGACCCTTGGGACCCGAGACCGCGAACTGAAGACGTGCGTTGACCGAAACGTCGCGCTATACAAACTGAATAGCGAAGTGCTGACCCGCTTCGAGAAGCAGTCCACTTGGTCCCGGGTGGCGCGCGCTGAGCCATTCACACAGATTAAGAGAGTGGAGCTCGAGAATCTGGTGGATGGGTATAAGGATCGCGCCGACGAGCAGCGGCTGCCGCCTGCCGCTGGTGCCGCAGCGCCCACGGCTGCGCCACCCAAGCCGGCCGCTCCGGGGCCCGCCGGCGCTCCCGAACAACGCTAGCGGTGTGGTCGGCGCGACCGCCTGTGTTTTCCTTCACGTTTCCCGGGACTTGGCCTGAGGAATCCCGGTCACCCCGAGCGCCAGCGAGGCATCCTGCCCCGCTGGCCCGGGTCCGTTCCGCACCCTGCGGCTTCAGCGCACTCACTTTCGCGGCTCCCGAGCGGCAACTTGTGTTCCCGGAACGACCCGAAGGGCTCTTCGAAGGGACTTGACAGTAGCGAACCGGTTCACGCTTGGGCGAGCAGAATCAGCGCCTTAATCGAAATTGGGGCACACTTGCGCCCCAAACGCGAAGAACCGGGTAGCCAACTCCATGTGCGGAATCGTAGGGGCAATCGCTGAGCGCAATATCGTGCCGATCCTCATGGAAGGGTTGCGAAGGCTCGAATATCGCGGCTACGACTCAGCGGGCATTGCCGTCCTGAATGGCACGCAGCATCTCAAGCGGCTGCGCACTGTCGGCAAAGTGAAGATGCTTCAAGAGGCGCTCGAGACCTCGCCCACCCACGGCAACATTGGCATCGCGCACACGCGCTGGGCCACGCACGGTGTTCCGAGCGAGCGCAACGCGCACCCGCATATTTCGCTGGACGGTCTCGCCATCGTCCACAACGGCATCATCGAGAACCACGAAGAGCTGCGCGCCGATCTGATGCGCCTCGGTTACAAGTTCACGTCCGAGACGGACACCGAAGTCATCGCCCACCGCATTCACCATCACCTCGAAACGGTGAAGGATTTGTTCAAGGCCGTGCGGGCCACGGTCGCTGAGCTCGAGGGTGCGTACGCGCTGGCCGTGGTCAGCGAGCACGACCCGGAACGCATCATCCTCGCGCGCGAGGGTTGCCCGGTCGTCATCGGCCTGGGCGTCGAAGAGAATTTCGTGGCGTCGGACGTGGCCGCGCTGTTGCCTGTCACCCGTCGCTTCATGTTTCTGGAAGAAGGCGACGTCGCGGAGATTCGCCGCAAGTCCGTCCGCATCATCGACAAGGAAGGCAACACGGTCGAGCGCGTGGTGCGCGAGAGCGAGCTTTCTGCGGATGCGGCGGAGAAGGGGCCTTACCGCCACTTCATGCTGAAGGAGATTCACGAACAACCGCGCGCGTTTGCCGACACGCTGCAAGAGCGCGTCGCGAACGGGCGCCTGCTCGAAGCGGCATTTGGCCCTGCCGCAACTGATGTTTTCAAGCGCACGGAACACGTGCATATCGTTGCGTGCGGCACCAGCTATCACGCGGCGTCGGTTGCGCGGTATCTCATTGAACAGATCTGCCGCATTCCGTGCTCGGTGGAAATCGCCAGCGAGTATCGCTACCGCAGCCCTGTCATTCCCCGGAATTCGCTGTTCGTCACCATTTCTCAGTCTGGCGAAACCGCCGACACGCTGGCGGCGCTTCGGCTCGCCAAGGAAGGGGGCTATCTCTCGTCGCTCGCCATCTGCAACGTTCCCGAAAGCTCACTGGTGCGCGAGTCGGAACTGGTGATGCTCACGCGCGCTGGCCCCGAGATTGGCGTCGCCTCGACGAAGGCATTCACCACACAGCTCGCCGCGTTGAACATGCTCATCATCGCGCTGGCGAAGCACCACGCTGCCGACGCGGAGCGTGAGCGCGGGCTCGTTACGCGACTGGTGGAGCTGCCGTCACTCATCGAGAAGACTCTCGCGCTCGACCCGATCATCGAAGAGCTGGCCAAGCGCTTTGCGGACAAACACCACGCGCTGTTCCTCGGCCGCGGCGTGCTGCATCCCATTGCGATGGAAGGCGCGCTGAAGCTGAAAGAGATTTCCTACATCCACGCCGAAGCGTATGCCGCGGGCGAGCTCAAGCACGGCCCGCTGGCCCTGGTGGATGCGGACATGCCCGTCATCACCGTCGCTCCGAACAACGACCTGCTCGAGAAACTGAAATCCAACCTGATGGAAGTTCGCGCGCGTGGCGGCGAACTGATTGTGTTTGCTGATCCTGAATCTGGAATCACGCCGAGCGATGGCGTTACCGTGATCACTATGCCCAAGCACGTGACGTACTTTCAGGCGCCGGCGGTGTACACGATTCCTCTGCAGCTGTTGTCGTATCACGTTGCCATTCTCAAAGGCACGGATGTCGACCAGCCGCGGAATCTCGCGAAGAGCGTTACGGTCGAGTAGAGGGGCGGTCTGCTGCAGGCGTCGCTCCCCGCAGCACCACCGTGCCCAAACAACCTCGGAATTATAAAGTCTCGCGTTAGATTTCCGAGGCTGTTAGATCTGCTTCTTGTGCGCCGCCTGCGGCCGTCGGCGGGCAGCGCCTGGTTCGCGAAACATCCTCAAATCGCAAGTCTGTTAGTCGCCGCAAACAACGAAAAATTCGGCGGGGTTGGCGGTTCGCTGCGCGGACTGAACGCCAGAGATCCGGACGAAACCCGCGGCGTTCGGCAGCCCTCCCTTCTGCGTTGCGACCCGTGAGACACTCTCTTGTTCTCTGTATCGTGAGGCGATACACTAATGATCAGGAGTTTCCGCCACGCCGGTCTCAAGCGTTTCTTTGAGACGGGCTCCAAAGCCGGTATTCAGCCCAAGCACGCGAAGCGGCTTCGTTTGCAGTTAGGGCAACTGGACGCAGCGATCGGGTCGGATGACATGGATCGGCCCGGTTGGCGCTTCCATGCGTTGAAGGGCCAGCTCGCAGGCCACTTCGCAGTGTGGGTGGATAAGAATTGGCGACTTACGTTCAGGTTCGAAGGCACGAACGCCGTCCTCGTGGACTACCAGGACTATCACTGAGAGGGTCGATATGGCACGCATGCATAACCCGCCCCATCCGGGCGAGATTCTTCAGGACACTGTGTTGCGCGAGGGTGGCGGCATCACCGTCACAGAGTTCGCGAAGCGTCTGGGTGTCTCGCGTGTGGCTCTCTCTCGGGTCGTCAACGGCAAGGCAGCCGTGAGCGCCGAACTCGCAATTCGCCTGGCCGCCGCGCTCCGGGGATCAGCGGAGTCGTGGCTCCGGATGCAGCTAACGTACGACCTCTGGCAAGCGCAGAAAAAGCGGCGCCCGAAAATCGAGCCATTGGACGCCAGCATCACCTCCACGTAATCGCCCAAGGGCGCTGCTCGGGTCGATCGGCACAGGGGTCTACCCCTTCTTCTTCTCCCCAGCAGGCGCCTTCCCATCAGCCGGCTTCGCAGCCGCAGGCGGAGTCACTTTCTTCTCAGGCAGAGCGACAGAAAGCTCCAACACCTCATGCCCATCCTCCCGCTCCAGCGAGATCTGAATGGCATCAGGGTCAACGTTCACGTACTTGCGAATCACCTCTAGCAGCTCACGTCGCAGCAGGGGCAGATAGTCCGGCCCACCGCGCGCACCGCGCTCCTGCGCAACGATGATACGAAGCCGCTCCTTGGCGATATTGGCGGATGGAGGTGTGCGGCGAAAGAGAGCTAGCAGCCCCATGCATCAACCTCCGAACATGCGCGCGAGGAAATTCTTCTTGGGCTCGTCGACGAACCGCAAGGGAAGCGTCTCGCCAAGCAGGCGTGACACCGCATCCTCGTACGCCTGCGCGGCGTCGCTTTCATCGTTGAGAATCACGGGCTGGCCCGCGTTAGAGGCCGAGAGCACGTCGGGTGACTCGGGCACCACGCCCACCACGTCCAGTCCCAGAATCTCCTTCACGTCCGCCACGCTCATCATTTCCCCCGCGGTGACGCGCTTTGGGTTGTAACGAGTGAGCAGCAGATGCTCCTTCACGCCACCGTTGCCCTGTTCGGCGCGAAAGGTCTTGCTGGCGAGCAGGCCCAGGATGCGATCCGAATCGCGCACGGAAGACACTTCGGGGTTCACCACCACCACCGCGCGATCCGCGAAGTACATGGCCAGGTGTGCACCCTTTTCGATGCCCGCCGGCGAGTCGCAGATGATGTAATCGAACCCGTCCGCGATGAGATCGTCCAGCACACGCCGCACGCCCTCGGACGTGAGCGCGTCTTTGTCACGCGTCTGGGACGCGGCGAGAACGTAGAGCGTCTCGAGCCGCTTGTCCTTGATCAACGCCTGCTTGAGCGAGCAGTCGCCCTGAATGACATTGACGAAGTCGTACACCACGCGGCGCTCGCAGCCCATGATGAGGTCGAGATTGCGCAGCCCGATGTCGAAGTCGATGACCGCAACACGCTTGCCCCGCTTCGCGAGCCCGCAGGCGATGCTGGCCGAGGTGGTGGTCTTGCCGACCCCGCCCTTGCCTGATGTCACTACGATGATCTCGGTCAATGCTGCATCTCCTTCCGAAAAGTGGATCGACCGGGGTCAGGCGCCGACGCGAGCGAAATGCAGGTCGTCGCCGGCCAGCCAGGCCTGCACGGGCTTGCCGGCAAGCTCCGGCGGGATGGTCTCGAAGACCCGGAAAACGCCCGCGATCGACACGAGCTCGGCGTTGAATTCCTGACAGAACACGCGCGCAGTCACCTCGCCGCGCGCGCCGGCAACCGCGCGCCCTCGAAGCGCACCGTAGATGTGCACGCAGCCGTCGGCAATGGCCTCGGCTCCCGCGCCCACCGTTGAAACGACCACGAGGTCGCGATGGCGGGCGTAAATGCGCTGCCCCGAACGCACCGGCTGATGCTGCATCAGGGCCGGCATCATGAATTCCGCAGGCTCCGCCGGTTGAAGCACGGGCGGCTTGTGCGTCTGCGGACGAAAATACGTAAGTACCGGCAGCTCCAGCGTATTCGCCAGAGCGTCGACGGCAGCGGTACCGTGCGCGAGACCCACCGTCAGCATGCCGGCGCGGCGGATGGCATCCACCACCGCGCGAATCTCGGCAACCTCCGGGTCGCGCTCGAGACCACTGAGGTCGAGGCACACCGCCGTACGCTCGAAGAACTTCGGAGCCGTGGCCACGCGCCCGCTCAACTCATCGAGGATGGCGCCGGGATCGGTGGTGCGGATTCGCACCTGGGCGAGACCTACCTGCCCAAATCGAATTTCGACGGCGGAGGCGCGCGTCGCTTCGGCTGTCTTGTTCATTCGAAGAATTGCACGCGCCCCGGAAAAGTCGCGCAGTGTACTGCGGAGTAGGGGCTTCTGCGACAGGTTAGCTTGCGCCGCTCACTACTTTTGCGTAGAGATCGTATGCATCGGATGCGGTGATCTCGACATCCGCCCAGTCTCCGGACTTCAGCGACTTGCCATTCTTTATGTGGATGACGCCGTCGATGTCCGGCGCATCGCCTTCCCCACGCGCAGTGGCCTTCGCTCCCTCGACGGTATCCACGAGCACGCGCGTGCGCTTGCCCACCTGCAGAGTCAGCCGCTTGGCGCTGATCTCACTCGCCAGCGCCATGAAGCGCTGGTGCCGCTCTTCCTGAACTTCCGGCGGAACATGGTCCGGCAGCGTGTTCGACCTGGCGCCTTCCACCGGCGAATACTTGAAGCAGCCGACGCGATCGAGCTGCGCTTCCTGCAGCCAGCTCA
This sequence comes from Gammaproteobacteria bacterium, assembly GCA_040007735.1. Classification (GTDB taxonomy): domain Bacteria; phylum Pseudomonadota; class Gammaproteobacteria; order Steroidobacterales; family Steroidobacteraceae; genus JADGHX01. Next base: position 25,246 of record JBDTUL010000002.1, read on the forward strand.
GCAACTCTTCGAACTCCGCTTCCGTCTCGCCGGGGAAGCCGACGATGAACGTGCTGCGGATGACGAGGTCCGGACAGCCGGTGCGCCACGCGCGGATGCGCGCGAGCGTGTTCTCGGCGTGGGCCGGGCGGCGCATTCTTTTCAGTACCGACGGGCTGCCATGCTGAAACGGAATATCGAGGTACGGCAGTACGCGCCGCTCCGCCATCAGCGGAATGACGTCATCGACATGCGGGTAGGGGTAGACGTAGTGCAGGCGAACCCACACGCCCAGCTCGCCTAAGCCGCGCGCCAGATCGATGAAGCGCGTTTCGTAGGGCTCGTCGCGCCAAGTGCCCGCGCGATATCGGATATCTGCGCCGTAAGCGCTCGTGTCCTGCGAAATGACGAGCAGCTCTTTCACGCCCGCTTTCACCAGCCGCTCGCCTTCGCGCAGCACCTCGTCGATGGGGCGGCTCGCAAGCTTGCCGCGCATGTCAGGGATGATGCAGAAGCTGCACTTGTTGTTGCAGCCTTCGGAAATCTTCAGGTAGGCGAAGTGCCGGGGCGTGAGCCGCACGCCTTGCGGCGGAACCAGGTCGAAGAACGGTTCGTGCGCCGGCGGCAGATGCTCGTGGACCGCGGTCATCACGTCTTCATAGGCGTGCGGCCCGGTGACTTTCAGCACCCGCGGGTGGCGTTCGAGGATGCGCTCCGGCCGTGCGCCGAGGCAGCCGGTGACGATGACGCGCCCGTTCTTTTCGAGTGCTTCGCCGATGGCGTCCAGGGATTCGTCCACTGCGGCGTCGATGAAGCCGCACGTATTGACGACGACGACATCCGCCTCGTCATAGGTTGGCGAGACGACGTAACCCTCGGCGCGAAGCTGGGTGAGGATGCGTTCGGAATCCACCAGCGCTTTCGGGCAGCCGAGGCTCACGAACCCGACTTTGGGAGCGCGCTGACGCATGGGAACTCGCACCGAACCGCTTCAGCGCGACCCGGTGTCCTCGCTCGTGGAGGCGGACCCGGCGGTGTCGGCGTGACGCCCCACCGGATCGGTGTGTTCCTTCGCCCGGCTCAGCACCAGAAAGATGGTCAGCGCCACCAGCGGCAGCAGCAGCCACGGCCACACGGCAGGCCGGTGGTCGGCAGGCGAGGAACCGGCAGGATGAGTGGGGTCGGAAGGCATGGCGGCGAGAGCGTACGCTGCGGATGATTGGGGGGCAACAGCTTGCGAGGCTGTTATTTGCCGGCTGGCGGCCGCCCTTGGAGCCGGGGGATTCCCTTCTCAGCCGCCCGGCGATTGAGGGCTCTCTGGCGGGCCAGGAACCCGGAAGCCCTCAAACCCCGGGCGGCTGAGAGCAATCCCTTGCCAGCTTGCCAACCCGGCAGTCCAGCCAAGCAGCCAAGCAGCCAAGCAGCCAAGCAGCCAAGCAGCCAAGCAGCCAAGCAGCACAGCTGGCAGCCAGTCAGGCAGCAGCTAGCTCAGGGCCAAAGCTAGGAACCAACCCCGTGGTAAGCCATAGTCGGCCCCCATGAAATTCCTATTCGTTTCGCTGAGCGCGCTCATCAGCGACATCGCCTGGCAGGTGTCCAAGGAAGGGCACGACGTCCGCTATTACATCGAGGATGAAAAGGAGCGGGACATCGCCGACGGCTTCGTCACCAAGGTGAACGAATGGGAGCCTGAGGTCGACTGGGCGGACGTCATCGTGTTCGACGACACGCTCGGCCAGGGCGCCAAGGCCCAGGCTTTGCGGGCACGCGGCAAGCACGTCGTGGGCGGCACGCCCTACACGGACCGCCTGGAAGACGACCGCTCCTTCGGCCAGGAAGAGCTGAAGAAATGCGGCATCAATATCATTCCGTACAAGGACTTCGAGAGCTTCGACGACGCCATCGCCTACGTGAAGGCGAACCCCGAGCGCTATGTCATCAAGCCGTCGGGCGCCTCCGGGGCGGTGAAGCGCCGCCTGTTCGTGGGCGATGAGGACGATGGCCAGGATGTCATCCGCGTGCTCGAGGCCTACAAGAAATCCTTCCCCGACGAGATCAAGCAGTTCCAGCTGCAGCGCCGGGTCACTGGCGTGGAAATCGCGGTAGGCGCCTTCCACAACGGCAAGGAATTCATCTATCCGATCAACGTGAATTTCGAGAACAAGAAGCTGTTCCCCGGGAATATCGGCCCGTCCACCGGCGAGATGGGCACGGCCATGTTCTGGAGCGGCGCGAACCGCCTGTTCACCTCCACGCTCAAGAAAATGGAGGGGAAGCTCGCCGAAGAGGGCTACGTCGGCTACATCGACCTCAACTGCATCGTGAACGGCAACGGCATCTATCCGCTCGAGTTCGCCGCGCGCTTCGGCTACCCGACCATCATGATCCAGCAGGAGGGCATGACCACGCCTATCGGCCAGTTCCTGGCAGACCTCGCCGCCGGTGTGAATCCGAAGCTCAAAGTGAAGAGCGGGTATCAGATCGGCGTGCGCATCGTCGTCTCGCCGTTCCCGTTCGACGATGACGCCACGTTCTTCTCGGTGTCGAAGAACGCCGCCATCCTGTTCAAGAAAGGCATCCCCGAAGAAGTGCACATCGAGGATGTGAAGCAGGTGAACGGCCAGTGGTATGTCGCCGGCACGTCGGGCGTAGTGCTGGTGGTGTGCGGGCTGGGGCAAACCATGCGGCAGGCCCAGGCGCAGGCGTATTCAAGAATCCGCAACATCATGATTCCCGACATGTACTACCGTGACGATATCGGCGAGCGCTGGTTCGAGGATCACGACAAGCTCCATAGCTGGGGCTACGTCCGGGAGGCATAGAGACGTTCGTCCCACGCCGGGCCTGCCATGCCGGCCCATTTCCGGAACAGGCTTGCGCGCGTAGTGTCACAATCGACCATCGTCGAGCGAATTTTCTCCTGAGGATCCATGGCCTTCGACCGCGATTACTACCAGCGCTACTATTTCAACCCGCGCACGGCTGTCACCTCCCGCACGGAAGCGGACAACCGCGGGCGCCTGATCGCCGCTCATTCCGCGTACATCGGGCTGCCGGTCAAACGAATTCTCGATATGGGGTGCGGCACCGGCATGCTACGCGCGCCGCTCAAGAAGGCGTTGCCGAAGGCCACGTACACCGGCGTGGAAGTCAGCGAGTACATGTGCGAGCGTTTCGGCTGGGACAACGGTCTGGTGCAGGACTACAAGTCGAAGACGCCGTTCGATCTCGTAATCTGTTACGACGTGGTCCAGTACCTGGACCCACCCACGGCGCGCCGCGCCCTGAACAACCTCGCACGTCTTTGTCGCGGGATGATGTATTTCACCGCCCTGACCCGTAAGGATTGGGACGAGAACTGCGACAAAAGCCGCACCGACTCCAAGGTCTACCTGCGCAGTGCCGAGTGGTACCGGACGATTCTCCGGCGCAGCTTCCGCGACGTGGGTTCAGGGTTCTGGCTCAGACGCGGCGTTCCGCTTACAGTCTGGGACCTCGAGTCCGGTGCGTAAGACCGCGCCGTCGTCTGCTTTGCCTTGCCCTGGGAAGACTGGGTGACCTTCAAGGACCATTTTTCGAGCCTCGCTGCGCAGTACGCGGAATTCCGTCCGCGCTATCCCGGCGCGTTGTTCGATTTCCTGGCGAAGACGGCTCCGGCAAAACACCTCGCGTGGGATTGCGCCTGCGGCAGCGGCCAGGCCTCGGTCGATCTCGCCGAACGGTTCGAGGCCGTGGTGGCCACAGATGCCAGCGCACAGCAGATTGCCGTCGGCAAACCCCACCCGCGCGTCACCTATTCCGTGGCGCGTGCCGAAGAGAGCGGCCTCGAAGGCAATGCGTTCGATCTCATTACCGTCGCCCAGGCTTTGCACTGGTTCGACCTGCCACGCTTCTATGCCGAAGTGACGCGCGTGCTGCACCCGGGAGGCGTGCTGGCCGTTTGGACTTACGGCCTCCCGCGTGTGAACGACGCAAACCTGGACCGCGTGCTGCAGACTTATTACTGGGAAACCGTAGGCGAGTTCTGGACGCCTGAACGCAAGCACGTGGAAAGCGGCTATCGCATGCTGCCGTTTCCGTTCGATGAAATTTCCGGCCCCTCTCTCAGCATGCGCGAGAACTGGAACCTGACTCAGTTACTCGGATACATCCGCAGCTGGTCTGCCACCAAGCGCTTCGCCGATGCGCGGGGGGAAGATCCGGTGGTGGGTCTCACTGAGCAATTCGCCTCGCTTTGGGGCGATGTCCAGCGAGCCCGTGATGTGAGCTGGCCGTTGTCACTGCGGCTCGGCCGCAGGTAACGAGCTATGTCCGGCCTTGCGTTGCTGACGCTTCGGTTCCGGGGCTGGACTTCTTGCCGACGCGATGGCGAAGGCCCGCTCGCGCTCATCCTGGTGGGTCGCACCGAAGACCGGCCCGACGAAGTGGTGCAGCTCGCGTTTGCAGGCGTGGCGCCCGTCGACATCCCGGAAGCCCTCGAAGACGTTACCGTGGAACAGGTGGGAGATCGGCGCTACCGAATCTCGAGCGGCCCTCAAAGCTGGACGCTCGATGCCGTGGCTCACCTCCATCGCGACGTCGCCGCCGTGTTCTACAGAGCCTTGCCGCCACGGCCTGTGCCTTGGCAAAAGCGTTTGTTCTGGCGCGTGGCCCTGTCACTCGCCGCGCACCCGGCCGGCCGCTGGCTGCTGCAGCGGGCGCGATAGGGAACCTCTGATTTTCTTCGAGTTCTCTGCAAATTCGTTGAAAGAAAATATTTTTTTGTTTCCGGAAGCCATTAAATCAGAGATTGCCCAGTCGACTGCTCGGACAGGCTCCTGGCCCGTCCACCGCTGTTAGAATCCCCGGCCCGGCGCCACGCGCCGCCCGTTGAATACAGGCATTTCCATGGCGACTGACGGCCGAGTTCCGGTCACCGTCCTGACCGGCTTCCTGGGCTCCGGCAAGACCACGCTCCTCAACCGCATCCTGTCCGAGCAGCACGGCAAGCGCATCGCCGTCATCGAGAACGAGTTCGGCGAAGTGGGCGTCGATCACCAGCTCGTCATCGGCGCCGAAGAGGAAATCTTCGAGACCGCGAACGGCTGCATCTGCTGCACAGTGCGCGGCGACCTCATCCGCATTCTCGGCCAGCTCGTCAAACGGCGGGACAAGTTCGACTACGTCATCGTCGAGACCACGGGGCTCGCCGACCCGGGGCCGGTGGCGCAGACGTTCTTCATCGACGACGACCTGAAGGAGCACTTTCAGCTCGACGCCATCGTCACGCTGGTGGATGCGAAGCACGCCGAGAAGCATCTCGACGAGGTGCGCGCCGCGGGCGAGCAGATCGCCTTTGCGGATGTCGTGCTGCTCAACAAAACCGATCTGGTTCCGGCGCAAGATCTTGCGCGCGTCGAGCGGCGCATTCGTTCGGTGAACCGCACAGCGAAACTGTTTCGTACGCACACTGCGGATGTTTCCATCGACCAGGTGCTGAGCGTGGGCGCGTTCGATCTCGACCGCGCGCTGAGCGTAGACAAGGCGTTTCTCGAGCCGGAGTATCCGTTCGAGTGGGGCGGCGTGCTCCAGCTGCCGGCTGGGCCTCTGCGCATTCGCACGGGCAACGGCCACGGGCATGCGCATTCGCATTCGCATGATGACCATGGGCATGAGCACCATCATGCTCACGAGTCGGGGCCGGGCGGCGAACGCGGCGAGCACGCTGGTGAGCACGCCGCTCACTCTCATCGCGGCGGTCTGGGAATCACCTTCCTGCGCGTGTCGGAAGCGAACGCAGCCGAACTGAACACCCAAATCGAGCCCGCGCTGCGCGCCTTCGCCGACACTGAGACGGCCGTAGATGTGCCGTGCGGTGGTTCGCTGGTTCCAGGCGCGAATCTGTATCGGCTCGACGTCGGCCACGATGGTGCGGATTTCACTGTGAACGTGAGTGAGCCCGGCGCATACGTCGTGTTCTGCGAGCATGTGCCGCAGGAGTTCTCGTTGCGCTTCGAAGGCGCGCAGATCGTCGCGGAGAGGCAGTTCGCCTCACATCATCATCACGACGAAGAGATCACATCGATCGGCATTTCCGATGCGCGCCCGCTGGATGCGAAGAAGCTCGATGACTGGCTCAACTATCTGTTGCAGAGTCAGGGTCAGGACATCTTTCGCATGAAAGGCGTGCTGAATATCAAAGGCGAAGACCGTCGCTACGTCTTTCACGGTGTGCACATGATGTTCGATGCGCAGCTCGAGCGGCCCTGGGGCAGCACGCCCCGGCACAACAGCCTGGTTTTCATCGGGCGCAAGCTCGATCGGCAGGAAATCGAAGCTGGCTTCGAGTCCTGCGTAGCATGAGCGCGGTCGTGCTGACGGAACGCGCGAGCGTTTCGCTCGACGCGTACATCGTCGATATCGCCTGGTCGCCGGATGGCCGCTCGTTGGCGGTTGCCGGCGGTGAAGGCGCGGTGATGCTCGTCGAGAGCGTCGCGGACAAGCCGCAGGTGCGTGAGCTCGGCGAGCACGGAATGGGCTCAATTGCCCTCGTGTGGCAGCCGGGCACGGGCATCGTTGCATCGTCCGGACAAGACAGTTCGGTGGCGCTGTGGAACACGGCTGATCGCAGTGTGTTTAAACGACTGCGCCCTGGCACGGCATGGACGGAGCACATTCGCTTTTCACCCGACGGCAAGCTGCTCGCGACGGCGACGGGCAAAGTGCTCAGTGTTTGGGATGGCGCGGGTGAGCTGCTGCATAAGTTCGAGCCGCACGAGACTTCGATCGCGGCCATCGCCTGGGACAAGCCGGGGCGGGATCTCGCCGCGGCTACACAAGGTGCCGTTTGCGTTCACCGCATCGAGCCGCCTCAGTTCACACAGCGCCGCTTCCCTTGGCCGGCGGCGTGTCTCACTGCGGCGTTCAGCCCGAACGGAAAAGTACTCGCGAGCGGAATGCAGGATGGAACCCTGCATTTCTGGATGCTCACCACGGGGAAAGATTCGCAGATGCGCGGTTACCCGTCGAAAGTGACGCTCACCGAGTGGAGCGCGAACAGCCGCTATCTGGCGACGGCCTCGGCTTCCGCCGTGGTGCTTTGGGATTTCGGCGGCAAAGGGCCGGAAGGGTCGCAGCCGCTGGAGCTCACCGGCCACACTGAGCGTATCTCACACCTTGCGTTTCACCCGAGTGGCCCCTGGCTCGTGTCGGCTGGGCGAGATTGGCGGATTTCTCTTTGGCACCCGGGTAAGGAAACCAAGGCTGTCGATGCGCACCTGACGAGTGGTGAGGTGACAGCGGTGCGCTGGTCCCCCGATGGATCGCGGTTGGCTGTCGGCGACGCGAAAGGGCGGTTGACCTTTTACGGCCTGTCGTGACCATCAATTTGGCCTGACGATCAAAAATAGAGACTCTCAATCCCCGGGCGGCTGAGAGTTGGATCTTTCTTTCAGACGAGAAGAATCCAGGCGAAATCAGGAGGTGGGCGACCCCAACTCGATCACCCCACGCGCTGGCACTTCATGCACCCGCCGGGCGCCCACCAGGCTGTTGTACGCATTCACCTGCGCCGTGAACGACTGAGTCCAGGTGAACTGCTTCAGCACGCGGGCCCGGGCCGCGGCCCCAACCGCTTCGATGTCCCGCTCATAGAGAGCCGCGATGGCCTCGGCCATGCTCTCGCCGTCGGACGGCTTCGCGAGCATGCCAACGCTTTCGTCTACGATTTCGGGAATGGCACCGGCGCGCGCGGCCACCACCGGCCGGCCGCAGGCCATGGCCTCGAGAATGACCAGGCCGAAGGTTTCCTTGGTACCGGCGTGCACCAGCGCATCCGCCGAGGCGAGCCACTGAGCCAGTTCGTAGCTGTCCGCGCGATACGGCAGCATCGTGACGTTCGAGTTGGGGCGCGCCGTCTTATCCCCGCCGATCAGTAACAAATGGTAGGGCTTGCCCAGCCGGGCAAACGCTTGCAGCAGCACGTTCACGTTCTTCTCGCCGGAAAAACGGCCTGCGTACGCCAGCAGGCGAGTCTCCGGAGGCAGGCCCAGCTTCGCGCGCAGATCCAGCGTGCGCCGCTCTGGGGCGAACACCTCGGCATCCACGCCCAGCGGCTGATGCATCGTGTGATGCACGCCAAGGTCGTTCAGGAACGCGCACATCAGGCGGCTCGGTGCGAACACCACGTCGAACCGCTCATAGAGCCAGCGCACGTAGCGCGCGAGCACCCGCTCGGTCACCGCACCGATGCGTCGGGCGATGATCTGCGGCATGTTCGAGTGGTAGAACGCGGCCAGGGGAATGTTTCGGCGCTGCCCGACTCGCCACGCACACCACGCAGGATGAAACGCATCACCGGCTTCGATGAAGTCAGGCTCCAGCTGGTCCAGCAGACGCGACCAACGGCGCGGGTTGAGCGGCAACCGGTAGTTGAAAGCGCCCGGCCACAGGATGCCGGGCACGCTCGAGATGCCGCCCTGCTCGACGTGCTCGACGTCGCCGGGAACCAGAATGGAGTGCTTCCAGCCCGAGTTGGCGCGCAACCAGGCGTGTTTCGCCATGAGGTAGCGCCGCACGCCCCCGCTCGTCGGCGAAAAAAAGAGAGTGGTGTCGACGAGGTGCATCGGATTACTCAAGACAGTGAGCCTGAAGCCTCAAAGCGCAGCGTTTCGACGAGCTACCGGCATTCGCAACGCTCTCAGCAACCTTCGGGCCCGCATTGCACCTTTCCGACATTTGCGTGTCAAGAACATTACCTGTGCCGCAAAGCGGCTGCCATGCCCGACGGCGATTGGCGACAGTGCCGCTCATTTCGCCTGCGCGGTGCGTACACCGCCGCACCTCTGGTGCGTTCCGCGGTCTACTCGACTTTCCCAATTCCGACCGAGGGCATGAGCGTGCAGGCGATTCACAGACTGGGTACATGGGCTTTCGCGACCATCCTCCTGCTTGCGGCCGGAGCCGTCGAGGCAAGGTCCGCACGCAGCGAAGATGCGCAGGTCGTGCTGATCGCCGGCGCCACCGGTGGCACGGGACAGGAAGTGGTGGACCAGGCGCTCCTGAAGGGCCTGCACGTCCGCGCGTTGGTGCGGGATCAAACGAAGGCTCGCGCACTGTTCGGGGATCGCGTGCAATACGTCACGGGTGATGTGCGGGAGCCGCGCTCGCTCCGGAAAGCGGTAAAGGGCGTCGACCAGGTCATCTGCGCGCTGGGCTCCAACGTGCAGCGGGATCCCGAAAACAGTCCTGAGCGCGTCGACTATGCCGGTGTAAAATCGTTGGCGGAGGCGGCGAAGACCGCGGGTGTCTCGCAGTTCATTCTTGTTTCGTCCATGGGCGTGACCCATCCTGAACATCAGCTGAATGCGATGCTCGATAACATTCTCGAGTGGAAATTGAAGGGAGAAGAAGCGGTGCGCGCGACTGGAATCAACTACACGATCGTCCGCCCCGGCGCGTTGACGAACGAGCCGGCCGGCCAACGCGGCGTTCGCATAACGCAGGGCGACCCGCGCAACGGCGAGGGCAGCATCTCGCGCGGCGATGTGGCCGCTGTGCTCCTCAGCGCCATCGGTCGCCCGGAGCTCTACGGCAAGACGTTCGAAGTGGTCGGCGACAACGGCACGTCACGCATCGAGTGGGCCAGCCTGTACAACGACCTGCACACCGATGCCCGCTGAGAACAACGCTCCGGCGGGCGCACCTCGCTCAGGTCTCCATACCTTCGTCAATCGTCTCGTGCTGGTCGAACCGCATGAGCTGACCGCATTGCTGTCGGCGTTCGCGACCATCTTCTTCATGTTCGCCTGCTACACGATGATGCGGCCCATCCGCGAAACGATGGGGCTGGCCTCGGGCGTCGAAAACCTGCCGGCTCTTTTCTGGGGCACGTTCATCGCGATGCTGGCCGTCCAGCCTCTCTATGGATGGCTGACGTCGAAGTTTCCCCGCACCGCGTTCCTGCCGTGGGTCTATCTGTTCTTTACGGCCAATATCCTGGGCTTCTGGCTCTGGTTCAATCTCGAGTCCGACCACACCTGGATCGCGCGCGCGTACTTCATCTGGGTGAGCGTCTTCACGCTGTTCATCGTCGCGGTCTTCTGGAGCCTGATGGCCGACGTGTTCACTCGCGAGCAGGCGGGCCGCATGTTCGGGTTCATCGCCGCGGGCGCCAGCACGGGCGGACTAGTCGGGCCGTTCCTGTCGGGTCGTCTCGCCATCCCCCTGGGCACCATCAACCTGCTTCTGATCTCGGCAGTGCTGCTCGGTGTCGCCCAGTTCTTCATGCTGAAGATCCTTCGTTGGCATCGGGAGCACGGCACGGACAGCAAGCGCGGCGAACCCGAGAAGGCTCTGGGTGGCAGTTCTCTCGCGGCGTTCATGCAGGTAGTGCGTTCACCCTATCTGCTGGGCATAGCGCTGTTTGTGTTCCTGCTCACGTGGGTCTCCACGTTCATGTATCTCGAACAGCAGGCGCACGTGGCGAAGGCGTTCGCGTCACGAGACGAGCGCACGGCGTTCTTCTCGAACATCGATTTCTGGGTGCAGGCGCTGTCGCTAGCCCTGCAGATGCTGATTTTCGGGCGGCTGTTCAAGCGCGTCGGGCTTGCGGTGATGATCGTTTCGGTGCCGCTGTTGATGACGCTGGGCTACGTCGCGTATGCGCTGGTGCCCACGTTCTTCATCGCCGTGGCGGCGATGATGGTGCGACGAGTCGGTGAGTACTCCATTGCGCGCCCCTGCCGCGACACGCTTTATACCGTCGTCACACGCGAAGAAAAGTACAAGGCGAAGAGCCTCATCGACACGTTCATCTATCGGGGTGGAGATGCCACGAGCGCATCCGTCCATCATCTGCTGACCGCGGTGATGGGGTTGGGCAGTGCCGGGGTCGGTTGGTTTGGCGCCGCGATCTCCGCGATCTGGGCCATCGTGTCGTTTTCGCTGGGCCGCACCGCGCAGGCGAAGCGGGACCCGAGCGCGACCGCCGCGCCGCGCGGCGGTCACTGATCTCTTTCGAACCTCACGCCGCCGTGGATTGCAGGCTCTGCGATTCACGCGCGGTGGCGATGGCTTCGATCACTTCCTCCGCGCTACCGAACCGCTGATCGCGCGATTTCGCCAGAAGCCTTTCGAGCAGCGGCTGGTGAAACGCGTAGCGCTCCGGCAGCGGCGGCACCGGCGCATTCACATGCTCCTGAAGAATCTCGATGGCGGACGTACCACCGAAGGGTTTCTTTCCCGTGAGCATCTCGTAAAAGATGATGCCGAGACTGTAGAGGTCCGTGCGCGCATCGAGCTTCTCGCCCAGCGCCTGCTCGGGGCTCATGTAATACGGTGACCCTCGCAGCACGCCGGTGCGCGTGCTCTGCAGGCCGCCTTCCAGGTTCCGGGCCAGGCCGAAGTCGATGAGCACTACGTCGTCGTTGTCACGCAGCATCACATTGGGTGGCTTCAGGTCACGATGCAGGATGCCCGCGTGATGCACGACGCGCAGGGCTGACGCGATGCTTTCGACGTAGCGGAGCGCTTCACTTTCCGTGATGCCCTTTTGAAGGCGCGCTTTCAGGTCGCCGCTCGGAAAGTATTCCATGGCGAGATATTCGTGACCCGAGTGCACGCCGTAGTCGTGCAACTCTACGACTGCGGGGTGACGAATGTTCGAGATCGCTTCGTACTCGCGCGCGAGCAGGTGATGCCCGCCCGCTTCATCACTTTCGACGGAGCTGACCTTCAGGGCAACCTCGCTGCCGAGCGCATCGCTCAGTGCGAGATAGACCACGGCCTTCTCAGACTCGCCGATGGTGGAGCGGATGACGTAACCCGGCACGAGATCCACCGGCGTGGTTACGGCTTCCTCTTCGACGGGTTGTTCGACAGCCGAGCCATGGTCACCACTGGCGGCCAGCTTCGCCACGCGACGCGCGAAGCGGCGCTCCACTCTGCGCAGTGCCAGTCGCACCGAAGTCTTCAGGCGCTCGGGCGTGATCAACCGCTTCGGCAAATAATCCAGCGCACCGAGTTGTAACGCGCGCACTGCCGTGAGCTCGTTGCCCTCTTCGGCAACGGCCAGCACTGCAGGAAACGTATGGCGCGCGCGAAAGCCACGCAGCAGGTTGATGCCTTCGGCGTTCGCGTCGTCGGGATGGTCCCCGTACTTCGACGTGAGCAGCAGCAGATCGCATTCCTCGTGCGTGAGGGTGTCGATGGCGCGCTCGAAGGCTTCATACCCGAGCACCGTGAGCGTGCCGTCGGGGTAAGCGACATTGAGGTGAAGACGCAGCCACTCCGCGTAGCGGGGGTCTCGGTCGACGATCAGCAGCCGGGCATGCATATGGGGGCGTTCGCTTTCACTATTCCATTGCAAAACGAATGCGCACTTTCGCGCGCTGCTCTATGGCCCGGCCGTCGCGCCGAACAGGCGCGTAACGCCACTTACGCACGGCTGCAAGGGCGGCAGGCTCGAAGATCCCCGCCGGCTCCGCCGCGGTGATGGCCACGTCGCCCACAGTGCCATCGGTGCGCACGGTGAACAACAAATCAACCCAACCATTCGTCCCTTTTTGACGGGCCGAGTTCGGATATTCAGGTGGGACATAACGCGTGCGCTGAAGGGAGTTCGCAATGACGATCTCGTTCAGCAGCGGAGGGCCGTTCTGCGCGGAGGCGATCGAACGCTCGATGGCCGCTGTTCCGGACTCATCGGCGCCGGCGTCCCGCGCTTCGCTCATCCAGCGTCGCGCGGCGGCAAAGTCCTGGCGGGACACTGCGCCTCGTGCCTCATCCAGCAAGCGGCTGCTGAGTGCCTGGCGCGCCAACACCGTGGACGGATGCGTCGCTTCGGTCTGCGCGAGCTCCGCGAGATAGAACTTGGCGCTGTCGTTGGCCGGCTCGACCAGCCGGCCTTGCGAAAGGCGCTGGTTGAACGACTGGGACAGCTTCGTGATGGTTTCCGCGCGCGTGTTGATGCGCGCGCGCGCCACATCCCGGGTGAGTGCCGTGATGTCGTCGCGGCTCACGCCGGAGTCGCCCGCGGCGTTGATCCACTTGTCCGCTTCGTCTACGTTGCCAGCGGTGATGGCGCCGCGAGCCTGCGCGACCACACGGTCGGCAAGCTGCCGCTGCACCTGGCGAACGGTAGGGTTGTTTGGCGCGATGGCTCGGGCGGACTCGATGAAGAACCGCGCGTTGTTCTGTGCGGGCTCGACCAGCGCGCCGGCTCGCAGACGATCCGTGGCACGGCGCACGTAGTCGTCCACACGATCGTCCACTTTTTGCCTGGCGAGCTCGCTGCGCGCTTCGGACATCTGCGTGGAGCCACCCGTGAGACTCGCGCGGTCCAGGACGGCGATAGCTTCTTCGACTTTGCCCTTCGCAGCGGCTTGCCGTGCCTGCGTCAGCAGCAGCCGCTCGCGCAGATTGCCGATCTGCGTCGTCAGGAAGGCCACGCGGACGTGATCCGGCTGTAGACCTCGGGCGATGTCGGTGAGTCTTGCGGCCTCGTCCGGCCGATCGTCGATTAACGCTTTCTCGGCCGCGGTGAGTAGCCGGTCCATCACGCGCTCGAGGCCCACGCTCGCGCGCGGGTCATCAGTCTTCCGCTTGAGGGCTTGCCGATAGAGATCGGCGGCGTTCTCTCCCGCAGGCGTAGTCAGGGCGCCGCGCCGGAGTGCTGCGTCCGCTCGCGCGAGCAGAGATTCCAGCTCCGAATCGTTTGTCGAACTGGAAGGAAACCGCGAGGCGTCTGCCGTCGTAGTGGGTTTGTCACTCGGTGAGCGTGTGAAGAACCACGTGGCGATGCCCACGGCGAGCAGGCTCGCCGCGGCGATGCCCCCCCACTGCATGTTCTTCCTCGAAGGCTGCGGCGGCACCCAGACGGGCCGGCGAAGGTTCGAGGCGGTGGCTTCGATGATCTCCGCGTGCTCGACGCCATGCCGGCGCCAGGCGGCGTTCACGAACAGCCGCACACGCTGTTCCGAAACCGGCTTGTGCAGGAAGCGATATACCGTGCCGCGAGTGATCTGCGCTGCGAGCACGGACTGGTCGCTGAGATTTCCCGCGACCACCAGGACGAGATCCGGGAACTGCGACTTCAGGCGTTCAGTGAGCTGCGCGATAGGGCTGGTGACTGCGGCCGTGTCCAGCACCGCTACCCCGGCGTGATCGTCTAGCAGGTGAGCAGCGAGGTCCGACTCTGCGCCCACCGTTGAGATCTGGTGCTCGTGGGCCACGTCGCGCAGCGTCTGGAGCAGCTCGGTGTCATGAGTCAGAACGACGAGGCTTTCCGGCACCTCGACGACTGCCCGGGGCGCGGCACTCATGGTCGAGACCGCCCCGGGTATATCGAGATGCGCGTGGTTCGCCATGGTTTCGCGACGGATCGGCTGCCGCCCCAGGGGCTCGCGAACATGACGCACAACACAGACACTTGTCGCGCCCGCAGGTGGGATTCTGTGACACTCATCATTCTGCGGTCCGGGCTCGCGCGGCTAAATGCCGGCGCGTGGCGCAGGCCAGCACCGCGAGGCTCGGGGCGGACTTCCGCCGTTCCAGGGTCAGGCACATTCGAGATCCCAGGGCGACGACTAACAGTGGACGGCTCAGTTGTAGAGCACGGTGCGAATGGTGCGAGTATCGCAGTGCGCTATCAAGCCGTGACGGCACGAATTATGGCGATCGGCGCTCTTTTAACTTTGTCTTTGCTCTGCGCAACCTTGCTCGCCCTGACCGCGCGTTTCCTGTGGCTCAGCGACCTGGCAGCGCACTTTCCGGTGCAGTATGCCGCGCTTGCGCTTGTGCTTTTCGTACTTTTTCTGACCCTTCGCAGCCCCGGCTGGGCCGCGCTGGCCCTGGCGATCGCCGTTTTCAATGCCATGAATGCCGCGCCGGGGCTGATGACCCACCCCGTGGCCGTGCCAAAACCCTCGGCTGACAGCGCTGTGCCGGCGCCCGCGCGATTCCGGGTGATCTCGATCAATGTGCTGTATTCGAACCACAAGTACGGCGGCGTTGCTGATGCCATCCGGGCAGCGCAGCCGGATGCGGTAGTGCTGGTCGAGATGAATGCACGCTGGCGAAAGAGCCTCACGGGGCTGGAGCACGATTTCCCGTATCGCTACCAGACGGTGGGGCCCGACCGCCGGGGCATTGATATGTGGTCGCGTCAGCCGCTCAAGGACGTCAGTGTTTTGCCCATCGGCACGGGCGAACCATCCATCCAGGCCACATTGATGGCAGAGGGCCGGCCGCTGCGCCTGTTCGCCATTCACCTGAGCTGGCCGATGACGCCCAGTGCCGCTGCCCAGCGGAACAAGGAGCTTGTCCTGTTGGCGGAACAGGCTAGCGCCACCACGCTGCCGCTGGTGGCGGTTGGGGACCTCAATCTTTCGCCATTTTCACCGTATTTTCGTCAGCTGCTGGCCGACGGGAAGCTGCGGTCCGCAGCGGAAGGCTTCGGGTGGCAGCCCACCTGGCCCTCGTTCCTGCCACCGGCGGGCATTCAGATCGACCACGCGCTCGTCAGTGCTGGCGTCGGCATCCGGGACTTTCGGCGCGGTCTGCACGATGGCTCGGATCACCGCCCCATCATTGTGGACGTCACGCTCTGACGTGGCGCATCGGTGCGGGGTAAGCTTTCTGAACCGAGGCACCACCCCAAGGGTCTGACCCGCATGACTGCACCTTCTGAGCGCCTGCGCGCCCCTCACTTCCTGCGGCTCGCTACGCTGAGCCTTCTGCTCGCGACCACGGGTCTCGCAGCCGCCGCTGATAAGCCCAGCGGCGCGCAGAAGCATGCAGTCGAGGAATATCTTGATGCCGTTGCCAGCGGCGGCGCGTCGGCCGCGGCCTTCGCCATTCACCCTCAGGACCTCGAAGCGCTGCGCACGCGAATTCTCACCCAGCTTCGTGAGGAGGCAGCGCGAGGCGATGGCACCGTCCGCGCGCGCCTTTTCGGGCCGGGTCGGCCGCTCGCCGAGGTGGAGCGTCTCACCGCCATCGACTTCTATACGACACTCGGTCGCAAGCTCTACCTGTTCGCCCGCCAGTACAAGGATGCGGACTGGCTGGCGGCGGTGCCCGACAAGGACGGCGTGGTGCAGATCCTCCTGCGCGGCAAGCAGGACAAGGAGCACGGCAAGATCGACGTGGTGAACGTCGTTTCCGTCCGCCCGTATGGCAAGGACTGGAAGGCGACGCTGCCCACCGAGATCGATGCGCAGCTCAACGATCTGATGAATGCCCGCCGCAGTATCTATGCAGGCCTGCCGCCTCCGGTGGCAGCGGGGCCGCCACGGCCTGGCACCGCAGGCGGCGAGACAGGCCTTCCGCCGCAGATCGGCGAGCTCATCGCCAACGCCGGCAAGGCGCTCGCGGTGCCGAACTGCGAGGACTACTACAACAAATTCATGAGCCCGAACTTCCGCAAGGTCACGTCGAAGAAGGCCATCGAATCGCTCATCCATTCGTGCAACACGAGCATGGGTACGCGCGAGATGCTGGTGGCCACCATCCGCATTGTGAAAGACATGATCCCGACATTCGAATACGAAGGGCAGCGCGCGGTGTACGACGTGAGCAATCAGGGCTTGCCGTTCGACCGGTTCGTGCTCGAGCAGGTTGACAAGAAGTGGTACATCGCCGAGTGACGCTCGGCGGAAGAGCGCGCTCAGTGTGCTGAAGCGCGTGGCGGCACGTATTCCTGAATGCCCACCACCAGCATGCCAGGGCCGCCGTGCGCACCTAGCGCCGTTCCCAGCTGCGTGAGGTAGGAAGACTCTACGTTTGCGAGTCCCGCAGTGATCTCGGAAAGTAGCTGGGCTCCTTCGCTTTCCGAGTTGGCGTGACCCACGCAGATGCGATAGCGCTTGCCGGCATCGAGACGCCGGCGCACGTACGTCGCGAACTTCGATCGCAGATTTCGGGTGTTGAACAACACACCGCCGGCGGAGATGCGGCCGTCAGGATGGGTCGCGAGCACAGGCGCCACGCGCAGAAGTGTGGCGATGCTTCCAACGATGCGGGGCACGCGGCCACCGCGTACGGCGAAATCCGTTCGTGCGAGCAGCCCAAACGTTTTGGTTCTCCCCACGGCGTCTGCCGTCGCTGCCACCACTTCCGGTCCCGAGTGGCCGGCTTCCGCGCATTCCGCCGCGTACATCGCAATGAGGCCCTGGCCAATGGAGGCGTTCCAGCTATCCACCACGGTGACCCGGCCTTCGGGCAGTCGCTGCGCGGCTGCGCGCGTGGCGTTGAATGTTCCGCTGACCTTCGATGTGATGGTGATGGACACTACCGATTCGAAGTGAGAGATCAGGAACTCATAGAGCCTGCGGAAATCCCCAGGCGGCGGTTGCGAGGTCTTCGGATGGCCGATGCCCTTGGCGAGCTCGCGATAGAACTCTTCCGGGGACAGAGACACCTTGTCCAGATAACTGTGCGAGCCGAAGTGAACGCGCAACGGCACCATGTGGATCTGCAGGCGCACCATTTCGTCTTCGGGAATATCGGCACCGGAGTCCGTTACCACGGCCACGCGTCGATTGCGCGCGTGATGCGCGGCAGCTGTCTGCGCAATCATGTCGTCGGCTTTCTGTGCGGTCACCGCGCCGAACTCGGACGCCACGCGGAAGACGTTCTCAGGATCGTTTGTATGGATGTGAATGCGTGCTTTGCGGTGAGTGCCCGCGACCACGAGGCTCGAGCCGCAAGCGGACAGCTGCTCGCGTAGCCTGCGTTGATCGACAGCACTGCCGCTGATGATGCATTCGGTGCAAAAGCGATGCTCCGAGTTGACGCCTCCTATGGCCATCGCCTCGTGCACATCACCAACGGGCCGAATGGCCTCGCCGACCTCACCCGTTTCAAAGTAGTGGCGCATGCCCTCGATGAGATCGACAAAGCCCTGCGCGCCGGCATCCACTACGTTTGCTTCGCGTAGCTCTTCCAGCTGGCTGCTGGTGCGCGCCAGCGATGCGGCGAGTGTCGCCTGTGATTGAACGAAGAGAGCGCGAAAGTCCTTCACCGCTGGCACGGCCGAGACGCGCTGAAGCTCATCTCCGAAATCGGCGAGTACGGTTAGCATCGTGCCTTCGCGCGGCTCGGTCAAAGCATCTCGTGCGTACGTGGCACCGCCGCGGATGGCGGCAGCGAAATCCGCAGGTGTGAGTTTCTCTATCGGGCCGGCTTTATCGCCAACGCCCAGCAGAAACTGAGCGAGGATGGCGCCGGAGTTTCCGCGGGCGCCATCTATGGCGGCGTCTGCTGCGCGCGTGAGCAATTCACCGGCGTTTGATGACGGCGCACTATCCAGAACGGCGAGCACCGCCTGCAGAGTCATCGCAAGATTGGTGCCGGTGTCGCCGTCTGGCACCGGGAACACGTTGATCTTGTTCAGATGCTCCGTGCGCGAGAACAGTCGATAGATGCCGGCGCGCAGCGCGCTCGCGAGATGTGAGCCATCGAGCTGCTCGAGCGTGACGACCTCTCCCATTACTCGGACAGGCTCCTGCTGTCGCCGGAAGCTACTCGCGTTCCAGCACGAACCGGGTTCCACGGAAGGAGAGAACGGCCCCTTCGGTGGTGATGCTGTCGACCTTCACGCCATCGGCCATTGAATCGCCTTCATACATGCGCTTCATGTTGACGAGCACGAAGCGCTTGCGCGGGTCCGCAGCGTAAACGTGGAGGTCGAGGCGCAGCGGCGGAATGGTGGTCTTGGAAGCGGCTTCTTCGTACGTGGGCAATCCACTTTCGAGTCCGCGCGTCACTCGGCCGCCGAAGACGCCGGTCGAGGTCGAGGGGCTCGCGGGCGCGTAGTCGTCCGGGTTGATCGTGCCCTGAGTGGGGCGCTCGTCAGACAACGCGGGATCCACGCCTTGCATGCCGTAGTTGGTCTGAGCAGGTGGCGGCTGCAGGGGTTGCTGTTGCTGCTGCGGCTGTTGGTAGCCGGGTGGCGGTTGATAGCCCTGCGGAGGAGGCTGATAGCCAGGCGGTGGTGCGTTTTGCGCAGTCGCGGGGGGCACGTACACGGGCGCGGGCAACGGCGCGGGGACCGGTGCAGGTGTTGGTGCTGCCGCGACGGGCGCGGGAGCCACGACTGCGGCAGGCGCTGCCTCGGGTGCGGCGGCTGCCGCCGGCTTCCTCAACATCAGATAGCCGATGACTGACA
>JBDTUL010000003.1:0-42176 GCA_040007735.1 Gammaproteobacteria bacterium
CGTCGACCGATACGCCTTGGGTTCGCCCTGGGGCTTGTCGCCTCCGCTTTCGGGCTGGTGACGGCCACTCAATCCGCGAGTGCGGATGATTACTCTGCGGGCAAGAGTGTGAGTTGCTCGTCCGATGACGGGCATCGCCGGGAATGCGCCGCCGACCTGCGCGGCTATATGGTGAGAGATGTCGATCAAAGCAGCCGCACCAAATGCGTGGTCGGGCGCAACTGGGGCTACGACGAGCGCGGCGTGTGGGTAGACGACGGTTGTCGCGCCACGTTCAAATTCGACAAGGGCCGCGGGCGTGACGAAGACCGCGCGCGCATTTACTCGCGCAACTACGGGGATCATCGCCCCGATGCTGCTCAGGAGCTGCGCGTGAAGTGTGAGTCGCGCGATGGACACCGCTCGAATTGCGATGCGGATCTGCGGGGCTATCGCCTCGTCGACGTGCGTGAAGAAAGCCGCGCCGACTGCGATGTCGGCCGCAACTTCGGGTATGACAGTCGCGGCGTGTGGGCGGACGGCGGTTGCCGTGGTGAGTTCATCTTCTCCCGTACGGGCGGCGGCGATCGCGGCGACCGGTATTCGGATCGCCGTGACCATGATGACGATTCGGATCGGCGGTAGCAGAGCTAAGAGCCTTCAATCGCCGGGCGGCTGGGAACGCACGAGTGCGTCCGGCTGACGTATCTGCTGGCGGAGCTGACGTATCTGCTGGCGGAGCTGACGTATCTGCTGGCGGAGCTGACATATCTGCTGGCGGAGCTATTGCAGCTCGGCCAGCAGCTCTGTTGCCCGGTACACCTTCGAGAGTGCCTCGCGAATGATCGCGGGATGCACGGCGACCATGCGGTTGCGCTCTTCATCGAACCAGTAGGCGCCCGAGATCGAATGGATGTTGCCATCGAAGGCGAGCCCGACGATGTCCCCCCGGGCATTGATCAACGGGCTGCCTGAGTTGCCCCCGATGATGTCATTGTTGGTGGAGAGATCGAATCGGGCGTTCATGTCGAGCTGATCCTTCACTTTCAGCCAGCTCTCCGGAATCGCAAACGGGTCTGAGCCCGTGGCTCTCTCGAACTGCCGCGAGAGCGAAGTGAACGGCTCCACCGCTTTCCCGTTCTCCACCCACCCCTGCACGGAGCCATAGCTCAGTCGCAACGTGAACGTCGCATCCGGATAGACGGAAGTGCCCAGAGCCGCAAAGCGCGCCCGCGCCACCTTCTCCGAGGCAGTGCGCTCCACCGCCTCCACCTGATCCTCGTAGGTTTTGCGTAGCGAGCGCGAGCGCTCGTCGACGAGCTTCGCAATCGCGATCATCGGGTCGGCCGAGGCGTCCACCGCCTTGGCACCGCCATTCCACAATGCGACTCGCACCTGCGCGTCCGCGAGCTTCGAGCCGCCAATCAATCGCTTCGCCAGCTGGTCCGGCGATTCCTTGCCCAGCAGCTCTCGTACCGTCGGGTCGTCCGGCCCCAGCCACTCGCGCATGCGTTCCAGCGAGAACGACAACGTGAGTTGCTCGAGTTCCGGATAGATGGGGATATTCGCGTTCAGCTGCTGCTCGATACGAGGAAGCGCCGTCTCACGATATTCGCGCAGCCGATCGTCGCTCGGCTTGCTGCGCTCGGCGGCGCCGCGCACGAGTGTTCGTGCGTATCGAAACAACCTGCTGTTGAAACCTACGCCAGCCTCGAGAGCCGAGTAGGGCAGGCTGATCGCGCGCTCGATTTCTTGGGTTTTCGCGATGTCGGCCCAAGGGTCACCGAGCGTACCGGCGAGCTCCGGGTTGGCCGCTACCTGCGCCTTGATCATCTCTTCTTCGTGCGCCTTGCGCGCGAGCAGTGCATCGACATGCAGCGCGTCCAGTTCCTTGCGCTGAACCTTGAGGCCGTTCTGCAGGCTGTCCAGTGGAATCGCCGCTATGCGCTGCGCCTGCTCGCTGGTCTTTGCAAACTGTAGTAACCGGCCGCGCAGCTCGGAGTTACGCAGCAGCGCCTGGGGCAGATCCACGTCTCGTAGTGTCTTTAGCTGCGCCACCGTGAGCAGGCGGTCCGTCGAACCGGGGTGACCGGACACGAACACCGGATCGCCCGGTTGCGGGCCCGCGAAGTCGATCTTCAGGAAATTCGGCGTGGCCGCGGGCTTGCCCTTCGAGTCGTACGCATGCAGCACCGACATGTCGAGACACCAGCGTGGGAACTGGAAGTTGTCCGGATCGCCGCCAAACTGTGCGATGCCGTTCTCCGGTGCGAACACCAGCCGCACGTCGTCGTAGCGCTTGTACTTGTAGAGCCAGTACTGACCGCCTTCGTAAAGATTCACCGACTCGCATTTCAAAGGGCCGGTCTTGCGATCCTTGACGCTGGCCTTCTCGCACGCCTGCTCGAGCTGTGTAAGAGTCCTTTTGCGCAGGTCGTTGGCGTCCTTGTCGCTGTGGCCTTTGACCGCCGCGGCGATGCGAGGAGTGATGTCTTCGTAAGCCATCAGCACGTCCGCCACCTGCTGCTCGCAACGGATTTCCTTTTCGCGGCCCCTTGCCACAAAGCCTTCGTTACGCAGGCTCCTATCTTTGGTGGAGTGCTCATCGAGACACGCCCACGAACAGTGGAAGTTGGTCAGCAGCAAGCCGTTCGGCGACACGAACGAGGCCGTGCAGTTCGACAGGCGCACGGTGGACAGGCGGACGTGATCGAGCCAGCCCTGCGTGAGATCCACGCCGTATTTCTGTTTCACCATCGCCGTGGGTGGATTGTGAAAGGTCCACATGCCTTCGTCGGCGTGTGCCGCGGCTACGAACAGCACTGCAGTAAGAGCCATGAGCTGGAGCTGACGCATGTCGGCCTCAATTGTTTTTGGTGGCGAGCGCGTTCCGACGCACGAGGACGAGAATTATGCGGCAACGGAATAGCGTCGCGGTGCGTCCCGTTGCGAAGGTCCGGGTGTTTGCGACGAACCGAGAGGGCCGTGCGTCAGCTCTCGCCTTCGAGCAGCAGAAGGGCCGTGCCTTCGGGCGCCTCGATCAACGCGTTGGCTGCGGACGGCAGGCCGCGCGGCAGTTCGCCGAGCTCCTTTACGCCAAGGTCCCGCAAGCGCACGAGGCGTTCGCGCATGCCCGGGTCGCGAAACACGAGCATCGGTCGATCGAGCGTGCGCGGGCGGTGAAACGCAAGGTCGAGATAGTCGCTGGTGAGAGGCAGATGCGCATAGGGAGCATCGGGCTCTTCGGTCGCGACGAAGCCGAGCGGTTCCCAGAAGCCTTTCGCGGCTTCGAAATCGGAAGCCGGAAGGCTGATCTCAGTGAAGTAGCCGCACAGTGAGGTCTCTTCCGGGCGGCGCGTCACCGGTGAGTAGGTGCGCGCTTCCAGCACTCGCACGCTCTGCCCGGTTGGATCCCGAAACCCCAACTCGTTGAACACATCTTCGCCGGTGTTGCGCAGATCGAGTTGCACGCCGTGCGTTTCGAGCTGCGTGGCAATCTCTGCTACGCCCGCCCGGACGAAAGTGAGCGTTGGTGAGGCGATGCGCAACTGATGCAGGCCGAGAAAAATTCGGCCGTCGGTCAGCACGCCATACGGATGGGTCCACGTGTCGTTGGTTGCGGCCTGCGTGAGACCCAGGCGCTCATAGAATTCCACCGACTCGCGAATGTCGGTGGTCGCTACGCTCAGCTCGTGAAAGCGTCCCAGCATACCTGCCAGATTTCAGGCAGACGTGTTGCGCGCAGCGCCTGCCTGCTCGAGCACTCGCGCCCCGTCCGTCCACCCCGCGCAATGCTGCGCGATCAAGTCCGCGAGGAACCGGCTGTGCTCCGTGCGGGCGTTGAGCGCAGGAACATAAACAAAGCGCCGTCCTCCCGAGGCAAGAAACTGAGCTCGGTTTTCCATATCGATCTCTTCCACCGTCTCCAGGCAATCCACCGCGAAGCCCGGGCACACAACGGTGACTTCGTCGATGCCGCGCGCCGGAAGGCTGGCCATGACGTCGATGGTGTAGGGCTTCAGCCACGCGCCGGGTCCGAACTTCGAGTGGAAGCTCACGCTCCACTCCTCGTCTCTGAGCATCAACTCATCCGCAAGCAGCCGCGCGGTCTGCCGGCACTTGTAGAAGTATGGGTCGCCCTGGTGGAAGAACTGCTCGGGGATGCCGTGGAACGAGATCACGAGATGCTTCGTGCGCCCTTCGGCTTCCCATTGCTGAACCACACTCGCGCGGAGCGCGTCGATGTAGCTCGGGTGGTCATGATATTCGGCGATGTAACGCAGCTCGGGGAGCCAGCGCCAGCGGCGCAGCTCTGCATTCACCTGGTCGTACACAGCGCCCGTGGTGGCCGCGCAGTACTGCGGAAAGTGCGGTAACACCAGAATGCGCTGCGCACCCGATTCGCGAAGCTTCTTCAGCCCTTCCTTCACGCTGGGCCGCGAATACAACATGGCGAACTCAACGGACAGGGGCGCCAGCATGCGCTGGGCCAGCGTGGTGGAAAGCTCTGCTCGCAGGCGCTCTGAGAACACCACCAGCGGCGAACCCTGAGCGGTCCAGATTTTCCGGTATTTACGGGCGACCCGGCTCGGGCGGAACGGCAGGATGAAGCCGTAGAGAATGGGCCACCAGAGTGCACGGGGCAGCTCGACCACCCTCGGGTCCGATAGGAGCCCACGCAGAAAGTGCCGCACATCTCGCGGCTCCGGCGACGCCGGTGTGCCGGAGTTGACGATCAGCACGCCGATGCGCTCGGCGCCGTCGTGACGAAAATCTGGAGAGCTGATGTATCGCATTCGTTCAGTCGGAGCCGACAGGCCTCGGTATCAGATACCCGTGCAGACGTACTTGAGCTCGGTGTAATCGAGAATGCCGTATTTCGAGCCTTCCCGTCCAAAGCCCGATTCCTTGATGCCCCCAAACGGCGCCACCTCGGTGGAGATGATGCCCGTGTTCAGCCCGACGATGCCGTATTCCAGCGCCTCGGACACCCGCCACGAGCGAGCCAGATCCCGGGTGTAGAAATAGGAGGCAAGGCCGAACTCGGTGTCGTTCGCCATGCGAATGGCCTGGGCCTCGGTCTCGAAGCGGAACAGCGGGGCGATGGGCCCGAAGGTCTCTTCCCGCGCAACCGCCATGGAAGGCGTCACGTCCACCAGCACGGTGGGCTCGAAAAACGTGCCGCCCAGCGCATGACGCTTGCCACCGAAGGCAACCTTGGCGCCTTTGCCGACCGCATCCGCAATGTGCTCTTCCACTTTGGCCAGCGCCTTCGCGTCGATGAGCGGGCCCTGGTCCGTGACACCCTTCAGGCCATCCCCCACGCGCAGCTGCGACACCGCCTCGACGAGCTTGCGCGTGAACGCTTCATACACGCCGCTCTGAACGAGCAGCCGGTTCGCGCAAACGCAGGTCTGCCCGGTGTTGCGGTATTTGCTGGCGAGCGCCCCCTGGACGGCGGCGTCCAGATCGGCATCGTCGAACACGATGAAGGGCGCATTGCCCCCGAGCTCGAGCGACAACTTCTTGAGCGTGCTCGCGGACTGCACCATGAGCTTCTTGCCCACTTCCGTGGAGCCCGTAAAGGTGAGCTTGCGGACGATCGGGTTCGAGGTCATCTCGGCGCCGATTTCCGTGGAGCCGCCGGTGAGAATGTTGACCACGCCGGCCGGAATGCCGGCGCGCGCACCCAACTCTGCCATGGCGAGTGCGGAAAACGGCGTCTGCGTTGCCGGCTTGCACACGAATGTGCAGCCCGCAGCGAGCGCTGGCGCGACCTTGCGCGCGATCATCGCAGAGGGGAAATTCCAAGGCGTGATGGCCGCCACCACACCCACCGGCTGGCGCAGGACGAGAATGCGCTTGTCCGGCGCGTGCCCCGGAATGATGTCGCCATAGAGGCGCTTGCCTTCTTCCGCGAACCACTCGATGAAACTGGCGGAGTAGGCGATTTCACCCTTGGATTCCGCGAGCGGCTTGCCCTGCTCGGCGGTCATGATGATGGCGAGATCTTCTTGGTTCGCGAGCATCAGGTCGAACCAGCGACGCATGATGTTGGCGCGTTCCTTCGCAGACTTCGCGGCCCAAGCCGGCATGGCCGCCGCCGCTTCGATGGCCCGGCGCGTTTCGGCCGTACCCATCTTCGGTATGGTGCCGAGCTTTTCACCGCTGGCGGGGTTGCGCACGTCGAGCGTGGCGCCGCCGTCCGCGTGGCTCCACTCGCCCGCGATGTAGCACTGCTGCCGCAGCAGCGTAGGGTCTTTGAGCTGAATGCCCAATGCATGAACTCCAGTGAAAGGTAGCGTGAAAGTTTACTGCGGCGGCGCTTTGGGTTTTTCGCCCGCCACGTATTGCGCGAAAAATTCCAGGGTGCGGTTGCGCGCCAGCGCCGCGCTCGCCGCATCGTAGCTCGCGCGCTGATCGCAGTTGAAGCCGTGGTCCGCCGCGTACATATGGAAAATGCCTTCCGGGTGCGCGGCCTTGATCTTCGCGACGTCATCCGCTGGGATGTGCTGGTCGCGCTCGCCGAAGTGATACATCACCGCGCACTTCGGTTTCTTGTCCAGGATCTGTGTGATGCCGCCGCCGTAATAAACAACCCCACAGGCGAGCGGCAGTTCGCACGCAGCCTGATAGGTCACCTTCCCGCCCCAGCAGAAACCCACCATGCCCACGCGGCCGGCGTGTTTGACGATGGCGAGGGCCGCGGACACGTCTTTCAGCGTCTGCTCCGGCTTCAGCTGCTGGAGGTAGCCCCGGCCTTCCTGCATGTCCGACGGGCCATAGCCCAGCTCGATGCCTTTGCGCACGCGGTCGAACAGGCTCGGCGCGATGGCGACATACCCTTCAGCGGCATAGCTGTCGGTTACGGCGCGGATGTGGGAATTGATGCCGAAAATTTCCTGAATGACCACGATGGCCCCCTTCGGGGTGCCCGCCGGAGCGGCCAGCCAGGCCCTGAACTCATGGCCATCGCGGGCCATGAGGGAGGTGAGCTCACCCATGGGGATTCCTTCGGGGGTCGGGTTGGGACGAAAGAATAGCCTTCCCGGGTCAGGCGCGCATCACTCGCTGGTCGATGGCGCCGAACAGGCTGACCCCCGCAGCGTCCCGCATTTCGATACGCACCCGATCGCCAAATGACAGGAACGGGGTACGCGGCGCGCCGTGCTCGATGAGCTCGAGCGTACGGCGCTCGGCCAGGCAGGAGGAGCCGCTGGACCGGTCTACGTTCGAGACCGTGCCCGAGCCCACCAGTGTGCCCGCGCCAAGCCGCCGCGTGCGTGCGGCGTGCGCCACGATCTGGCGGAAGTCGAATGTCATGTCCACGCCCGCGTTGGGCTTACCGAAGGCCGCGCCATTGATCTGGCTGATGAGAGGCAGGTGCACCTTGCCGTCATGCCAGGCCTCTCCCAGCTCGTCGGGCGTGAGGGCCACCGGAGAGAAGCCGGTGGCGGGTTTGGATTGATAGAACCCGAAGCCCTTCGCCAGCTCGCCGGGCACGAGGTTGCGCAAGGTCCAGTCGTTGATGAGCACAATGAGCCGTATGTGCGGCAGAACCCGGTCTGCGGCGATCCCCATCGGCACATCGTCAGTGATGACGCCCACTTCTGCTTCCAGGTCGATGCCGTGGTCTTCGCTCACGAAGCGTGCATCGTCGCAGGCGCCCAGCAGATCGTCGGAGCCCCCCTGGTAGATGAGAGGCTCTTTCCAGAATGAATCCGGCATCTCCGCGCCGCGCGCCTTGCGCACCAGCTCGATGTGGTTCACGTAGGCACTGCCATCTGCCCAGTGGTAGGCGCGGGGGAGTGGGGCCGCACAGTCGCGTGGGTTGAACTGCTGCAGATTTGGATACTTGCCGCTCTCTACGGCCACGGCCGCGTCTCGAAGCAATGGCTCGACGTCGGTCCAACGATCGAGCGCGGATTGCAGCGTTGGCGCGATGCCGGGCACGGCCGCGAAGCGCTTCATTGCACGGTCGACGACGACGAGTTGGCCGTCGCGCCCCGCCTTGAGGCTGGCCAGTTTCATCGGGTCTCGCCGCGCCAGCTATCGACGTAGCCTGAGAATTCCACAGCCTCCGCGGGCTTTTGGACGTCGAGCGCATCGCGCGCGTCGATCATCACGGCTATTTCGTCTGTTGCGGGTCTGGTTTGCGTGAGCATGTTCTTGAGTGCTTGCGGGTGTGGGCCATGAGTGAAGCCTGCGGGATGCAGCGTGACCATGCCCGGATGGATGTTGTCTCGCGAGAAAAAATTGCCCGCGTGATAGAAGAGGAATTCGTCGTAGTCGTCGTTGTTATGGAAGAACGGCACCTTCAGCGCGCCAGGGTCGGACTCGAAGGGGCGCGGCACGAACGTGCAGACAACGAAGCGATTGCCCACGAACGTGGTGTGTGCCGACGGCGGCAGGTGATAGCGATGGCTCATCAACGGGCGGATGTCCTTCACGTTGATGCGCACCACCGTGAGATCCCCATGCCAACCCACAGCATCCAGCGGATTGAAGGGATACGTGATCCTCGAGAGTGCGCCGCGCCGCTTCACACTCACTTGCCATTGTTCGGAGTCGCTCTGCTGGGCGCGGAACGCATCGTTGATTTGCGGGACATCGAGCATGGCCGGATCGAAGAGGGCGTGTGGGCCGACGAGACCTTTCTCCGGCAGCGTGTAACTCGAGTTGGTGGCTTCGATAGCCAGCGCCGCCAGCGGCTCGCGAACATCCATGCGCCACATCGTGCCGCGAGGCAGGAGAATGTAGTCACCCGCGGCGAAAGAGAGTTGGCCGAAGTCGCAGTACAGGTCGCCTGCGCCTTTGTGAATGAATAACAAGTCATCGCCATCGGCGTTACGTGCGAGGTGACGCATGTTGCCTGCAGCACTTTGCCAGAAGCGCACGCGCACCGAGGCATTGGTGAGCATTTCCGGCGCCGCCCAGGGATCCGGTGTTGCTTGCGGCTGCATTTTCGAGAAGTCGAAGGCGTGAGGGCGAAGCGGGCCCTCGAAGTTGACCCAGCCGGTGGGCGGGTGGCGGTGGTGCAGATGCGCCGCCGGGCCAAAGAACCCTTCCTTGCTGATTTCCCGCTCGTAGGTGCCGGGCGGCATGTCGGCATGCGCCTGCCGCGAGGCGGTGCCCTGGACGTGGGAGTGGGGGATGTAGCGCTTCATGTTGGCCTCCGGGAGAGGCGGCCAATTTAGTTTCTGCTGTAACTAATGGCAACTTTGCCATTTTGCCGCTGGCGTTTGGAGGAACCCCTCGCTTCAGCCGCCCGGCAATTGAGCGCTTCTTGTTCTGCTGGCGCAGCCCGGACTGGAGCCCTCAATCGCCGGGCGGCTGAAGAGGGCGCGTTGGTCGCGCATCGGCGGCTGAGA
This sequence comes from Gammaproteobacteria bacterium, assembly GCA_040007735.1. Classification (GTDB taxonomy): domain Bacteria; phylum Pseudomonadota; class Gammaproteobacteria; order Steroidobacterales; family Steroidobacteraceae; genus JADGHX01. The sequence goes on from JBDTUL010000003.1 coordinate 9,351, forward strand.
GCGACGCCCGCTCACGTTGCGCGCAATATCAGCCTACTACGCAGCAGTTCCGCCCAGCTTCCTTCGCTTTGTAGAGCGCCCGATCGGCTCGATCGAATATGACATCCGGCGTATCGGAGCCCGTGAAGGAAGTAATGCCGCACGAAGCCGTCACCGCCACCGGGTGATCGTGAAAATGAAACCCAAGCTGTGCCACTTCCTGCCGCACCTTGTCCGCCACGACGCGGGCTTCTTCGACGCCGGTGCCCACGAGCAGCATCACAAACTCCTCCCCGCCGTAGCGGGCCACGAAGTCCGTGTCACGCACGTGGCGCGCCAGGTGCTGACCGATCACACGCAGTACTTTGTCACCGGCCTTGTGCCCATACGCATCGTTGATGGTCTTGAAGCGATCGATATCCCACGCGAGGATGCTGACCGGCCGCGCGAAGCGCTTCCAGCGTTTGAATTCCTGCTCGATGCGGTCGTCGTACGCCGCGCGGTTCGGAATGCCCGTGAGCGCGTCGATCATCGCCAGCCGCTGCTCTTCGCGCAGGCTGTCCTGCAAGCTGCGACTTTCGCGCTCGAGCACTGAGATGCGCGTGCGCATGTGCTGAACCCGCTCGCGATAGGTGCGCACTCGCGTGTCTTCGCGCGAGCGGAAATCTGTGAGATGCGTGTTGATTGAGTCCAGACGCGTGTTGAGTTGCCTGCGCAGGGTAGGCAAGTCCGCTTCGCCGGCCGCCGTGATACGCAGTTGCTCGACCTCGTCCGTCACCAGCAGGTTCAGCTGCGCGGAGTCCTTTTCACCCGCGTTGCGGTCTTCGAGGTCGCCGGTCAGGTGCGACGTGATTTCCTCCAGGCGGGAGGCCATCTGCTGCACCAGGGTCTCGAGCTCGTGCTTTTCCCGCTGAACCGTGGCGCGCTGTTCGGTGGCGAAGCGCGTAACGCGCTCGAGCAAATCCGCCAGCTCATGAATATTGAGCGCTTCGCGCTTGCGGTCGCGCAGCTCGCCGACCACCGGCTGCAACTCTGGCAACAACGCGAGGCGATCGAGCACGGCCGTGGCACCAAAGCCTTCGTCTGATGCGGGGACCGCAGCACCCGTGACCCCATTTCGGACCGAGGTCGTGGGTTCGAGCGGCGCCGGTGAGGCGGCCTTGATTGTCGATGTAGTCTGGCTGACCGAAGGAGGCGCCGATGAGTCCGCTTTGAGCGTTGCGTTCGACAGGGTGGCTGAAGCGGTTGCCGCTGTGACCGGCACGCTCTGCGTAGTCGAATTCGGCAGCGCCGTGCGCCGCCCGGAGGACGACGCGGCATCGTGGCCATCCAGCACCGCCACGGCGGCAGACAGCGGCGCGAGCATCACATCAATGGCATCGACATCAATCTGCTTGCGCACGGAATCTGCCACGCGCGACAGCTCCTGGTCGAGCCGCTCGTCTCGACCCTGACCGGCGAGGCACAGCCGCCCGATCAGCAGCTTCATCACATTCTGCGTTTTGCTCCAGCGCGCCTCCTCGGCGGCCAGGCGACTCAGCGCGTCGCGATACTTCTCGCGATAGTCTTGCTCCGCAGCCATCAACCTCTCCCCCCGGTGTTCTTCCACAGGGCGGCGTCGCTCGGAAGCTCGGCGAGTCGCCGCACCGTGTATTCGTAGCCGAGCGCGATGGCGCGGTCGAATTCCTGCCAGTTCAACATGTCGACCTGCGCGAGCGGCGGCTGCAGGAGCAAGTCGGTCTTCTCCCGGTGGGCGAGAGTGGTGGCGGTGCTGTTCACCATGCCGGCACGCCACAGGATGCGAAAAATATTCGGCCGGCGTTCTTTGCGCCGCAGCCAGCCGACCAGGTCCCACGGTGAAGGAACATCTATGTAGTCGCCCTCTCCGGTAAACGCCCGGTCGCCGCCCACATCGCACCCGATGACGGGCCCCCGACCGAGCTCACGCATCGCATCCACAGGCAAATTGTTCATCGTGCCGCCATCCACCAGGACTTCCCCGTTATTCATTACTGGGGGGAGCACGCCTGGTATCGCAACCGATGCACGTAACCAGCGCCACAAGGTGCCGCGCCGATGAACCTCCGACTGCCCTGTGGTCAAATTCGAGGACACACAGAAAAACGGCAGAGGCAGATCCTCAATGGTCACGTCGCCGAACTCGCGGTGCAGAAGTGTACTTACTTTGCGACCGGTGACGAGTGAGAAAATCGGCAACGTGTAGTCTCGAAGCGGGTTCACTTTGACGAACGAGCGACGGAAGCGATCCACCAACTCTTCGTTGGTCCACAGGCCCGCGACGCCGGCACCCATGATGGCGCCCATGCTCGTACCACCGACCAGATCGATGGGAATCCCGGCCTCGCGTAAGGCTTTCATAATGCCGAGGTGAGCGAATCCGCGTGCCCCGCCGCCTGAAAACACGATGCCCAGGCCCCGGCCGGTGAGCATGCGAGCGATGCGCTGGATGTCATCAGGGCCGGTCACGTGGTGATGAGCCACGCCAGGCTGAGTGGCGATCCAGCGCGCCGCCGCTCCGGGTGTGATGGAGCCTTCGTGCAACAGCACCAGTTCGGCTCGCTGAGGCGCGGTGTTCGCATCCCGCTGGCCTGCGAGTGCGGACCACTCACCCGGTTCACTGTCCGCTCGCGCAACCAGCATCAGCGCATCGGCTTGCCGCACGCACAGGCTGGTCCAACTGCCGATTGCGGAGTCCGCGACGTAGACGACGTAGTCATTCGCCGCCTCGATGTTGTGAAACCAGTGACTGGTATGCAGGGCGCCGCGGACGCTCCACACCAGTTCTGTCCGGCCGAATTGACTCAGCGCCTTCACGAGGTCGCTGGCAAAGCCGGCGGCATCCACTTCTATGGTCTGCGGGAGGATCGCGAAAGTGCGCGCACCGGCTGGCCGGCCGCGCGTACGCGCCTGCGAGTATTCCAGACGATCAACCGTAAGCTGGGCGATACGAAGCATCGCCTCGGGATGGTGACGGAATACGCGATCGAACGCTCCCCGGGACAACCGGGCGAGTTCGGTATCGCGGAGCGCGACGACGGTGGCCGTGCGCGGTCGCCCGGAGATGAGGCCCATCTCGCCCGCCGTATCGCCGGCGACGATGCGGCCCATGAACCGGCGGCGATCGGTGGATGCGGCGGCATACACGCCGAGGCACCCGCTCAATACGACGTACAACGCATCGGACGGCTCGCCACCGGCGAACAGCAGGCCGCCACCGGGCAACGAGAGCCATTCCAGCTCCGTCGCTATGCCTGTCAGGATTTCGGGTGCCAGCCCGTGGAACAGGGGCAGGGCGTCGAGGACCGTGCGCAAATCGGAGCGCAGCGTGACGGTTTCTTCGGGGACATCATCTTCCATCGGCTGTCGCGAGCCGGTGGTGATGCGGGCTCGGTCCCCGGCGCATCAGCGTTCCAGGATGGCCGTCACTCCCATTCCTCCGGCTGTGCAAACCGAGATGAGTCCGCGTTTGGCACTGCTGTCGCCCGCGAGGAGCTTTGCCAGGCTCGCGACGATGCGCGTGCCGGTGGCGGCAAAGGGATGTCCCATCGCGATGCTGCCGCCCTTTACGTTGAGCTTGTTCCGGTCGATGGAGCCGAGCGCGCCTTTGAGCCCTAGGACATCCCGGCAATAAGACTTCGTTTCCCACGCTTTCAGTGTGCACAGGACCTGGCCCGCGAACGCCTCGTGAATTTCGTAGTAATCGAAATCCTGTAGCGAGATGCCGGCATCTTTCAGCATGGCCGGCACTGCGTAGGCCGGCGCCATGAGCAGCCCTTCCTTGCCGCTGGCGAAATCCACTGCCCACTGCTTGCCATAGGTGAGGTATGCCAGCACCGGCAGGTTGCGCTTTGCAGCCCACTCTTCGGAGGCGAGCAGCACCGCCGAGGCGCCATCTGTGAGCGGCGTGCTGTTGCCTGCGGTGAGCGTGCCCGCGCCGCTGAAATCGAATGTGGGTTTCAGCTTCGCAAGCTTCTCGACCGTGGAGTCCGGCCGGATGTTGTTGTCTTGCTTGAGCCCGAGATATTCGACCACCAGGTCGTTGTAGAACCCCTCGCGCCAGGCGACCGCCGCCTTGCTGTGGCTCTCGAAAGCGAGCTGGTCCTGCGCTTCGCGGGTGATCTTCCACGTCTTGACCATCTGCTCGCAGTGCTGGCCCATGGAAAGACCCGTGCGCGGCTCGACCACGCCCGGCATCACCGGTTTGAAATGCTTCGTGCGCAGGCCGAGAAATGGCCCGACCCGCTGCCCGAAGCTGCGGCCGCGGAAACTCTTCAACAAAAGCTGCTGATAGGAACGCGGATACACGACAGGCGGGTCGCTGATGGTGTCCACGCCGCCGGCGAGCCCCGCATCGATCTGCCCGAGCGCGATCTTGTTGCCGACTAGGATGGCGGCCTCGAGGCTGGTGCCGCACGCCCGCTGCACGTCTGCGCCGGGCGTCTGCGGATCGAGCCCCGACGAGAGCACGCTTTCGCGCACCAGGTCGTAATCCTTCGAATGCTTGATGACGGCGCCGGCGATGACATCTCCGAGGCGCTGACCTTGCAGTTTGTAGCGGTCGACTACGCCGCGGAGCGCGGCAGTGAGCATGTCTTGATTGCCGACGCTTGCGTAAGCGCCATGCGCACGAGCGAAAGGAATGCGGATACCGCCAACGATGGCGACCCGTTTAGCAGCGGATCCGACGAGCATGCAAACCCTCCCGGCCAAGCGGGCCGTAGGATGCCACGCGCGCGACTACCCGTCTGCTTCGTTATCGATCCTGGTCGTTATTGCGCCCGTCATCGCGCTGGCTGGGCGGCGGCTGGTTCTCGTAATAGCCGTAGCCGAGCGTATCGACATCGACGAGCAAGCCATCTTCGAATCGCAGGCGGCGCATGAGCTTGTTGGGCCCGAGGTTGTAGACCCACACCTCGACGGGCACCTCGATGAGGCTTTCTCCCACCACAACAGGCCGGCCGCGAATCCAGACGACGGGTCTGCGCAGTATAGCGGTACGACGATCCAGTTCCGTGGGCTCGCCGCACTTGGAAACGACTTCCGAGCGCGTGTCGCCTTCGGTGACCAGATGCGTTCCACAGCGAAAGGAGGAGGCGTATGCCGGAGAGGCGGCGGCCAGGGCGAGTCCGATTCCCACCATCCACTTGTGCATAACGGCAAGACTACCGCCGCGAACCTGAAGAGACCATGAACCCATTGAACGCCTATCGGCACCTACGGACAGTCCGATCCTGGAACGAAATGACGGCGCTCGCCAGTGTCGCAATCGTGCTACTTGCCCAAGCCCTGCTCGCGCCGGCGTACGCCGACAGCGCGGACTGGCCGCTTACGCCGGCCGAACTGGCGCGACTGCGTGAGGGTGCAGTGCTGGTCTCAGCGGAGCTCGCCAACGACCGTTCGTCGGGCGACGTCCGGGCGGCTGTGCAGATTCGCGAAACCCCGGAACGGGTCTTCCGAACCCTGACCGACTGCACGAAGGCGCTCCAGTTCGTCCCCCACCTCCAGCACTGTGCCGTGCTTGGAACAGCGCCTGACGGGGCCTGGGAAGAGGTGGAGCACAAGATCCACTACGGCTGGTTCATGCCGCACGCCCAGTACGTGTTTCATGCGGACTACGAGCACTTCTCGCGTATTCGCATCAGCAACGTCCGTGGGGATTTCCGCGAACACAGCGGTTTATGGGAGTTCCGGCCCCTCGAGGGCGGAACTGCAACGTTGGTCACCTATCGCGTTCATCTGGTGCCGCGGTTCTTCGTGCCTCGCCTGGTCATGCGGTCGATCCTCAAGCGGGATTTGCCGGAGCTGATGAAGGGCCTTCGGCAGCAGGCGGAGCCCCCTGCGTCGGGGGCCACAGCCGTCCCGGAGGCGCCGACCGCCCGGTGACCCCCCCAAAGGGGAGATTTGCTCCTGCAGTACGCGGGCGGCAAGATGCCGCCCTCAAGAGGGCCAATCTTCGGCGATTCAAGGATGAGCACGCAGCGATTTGCGAGCTTCGATGACTTCTACCCATTCTATCTGCGCGAGCATGCAAGTCGCGTGTCGAGGCGGCTGCACGTCGTCGGCACGCTGCTGGCCATCGCCTTTCTGGTGGCCGCGCTCGTGACGCAGGAGTGGGCTTTGTTATGGGGGGTACCCGTTGCCGGCTACGCGCTGGCCTGGACGGGACATTTCTTCTTCGAAAAAAACGCGCCCGCCACGTTCCGGCATCCGCTATATAGCCTGCGTGGCGATCTGACGATGCTTCGTGACGTGCTCACGGGCCGTTTGCGCTGGTAAAACCCGCATGCCGACTCCTTCCGTAGATCGCGCCTTCGAACGGCGCCTCTCCGCCCTCGTGAACAGCGGCGCACCCGGCGTCTTGCAGGGTGGCCTCAAAGGTGTGGAGAAAGAGTCTCTGCGAGTGACGCCCGACGGCGATCTCGCCGGCACGCCGCACCCGGCGGCGCTTGGCTCCGCACTCACCAACGAGCACATCACAACGGATTTCTCCGAGGCGCTCATCGAGCTGGTGACGCCGGCGTTCAAGGAGAGCTGGGAGCTGCTCCAGTACCTGCTTGATCTGCATCAATTCGTGTACCGGCACCTTAGCGATGAGCTGCTGTGGGCTACGAGCATGCCCTGCGCCATCGATGGCGACGACGCCATTCCCATCGCGCAGTACGGGTCGTCCAACGTCGGGCGCATGAAGACGATCTACCGCAACGGCTTGGGCCTGCGGTACGGTCGAATGATGCAGGCCATTTCCGGTGTGCATTACAACTACTCCTTCCCTGCGCATTTCTGGGAGGCGTACGCGAGCGTGCGTGAGTCGCGCGATAACGGCCGGAACTTCATCTCGGCGAGCTACTTCGAGCTGCTGCGCAACTACCGGCGCTATGGCTGGATCGTGCTGTACCTGTTCGGCGTGTCGCCGGTGGTCTGCAAGTCGTTCCTGCGCGGCCGCGAAAGCGGCTTGCCCGAGCTCACACCAGGCACGGTGTATGAGCCCTATGCCACCAGCCTGCGCATGAGTGACATGGGTTATCGCAATCGGAATCAGGCCGGACTTTCTGTGTCTGTGAATAGCCTGGACGAATACATCAGCGATCTCACGCGGGCCATTACGACGCCGCACGCGCCTTATGAAGCGCTTGGCGTTAAGGTGAAAGGGCCTGGCGGTGATGAATATCGACAGCTCAACGCGAACATCCTGCAGATAGAGAACGAGTACTACAGTTTCATACGGCCGAAGCGCGTTGCGCGCTCAGGCGAACGGCCGACAAAGGCGTTGGAGCGCGCGGGTGTGGAGTACGTGGAGGTGCGCGCACTCGATGTCAGCGCGTTCGACCCGGTCGGCGTCAACCAGAACAAGCTGCGGTTTCTCGAGGCATTTCTCGCCATGTGCGTCCTCAGAGACAGTCCGCTCATCGATGCCTCCGCCGAAGAGAAGCTCGATCAGAACCATCTCATCGTGGCGCGCCGCGGGCGCGAGCCTGGCCTTACGTTGTCGCGCGACGGTCGCGACGTGCCTATGCGCGCATGGGCGCGCGAGCTGCTCGATTCCATGACAGGCATTTGCGAGTTGCTCGATCACGGGAATCCGCTCCGGCCGTATGCAAACGCGCTGGCGGTGCAGGCTGCGAAACTGGATGATGTCGCGCTCACTCCGTCTGCGCGATTGCTGAACGAGCTGACGACGACAGGCGAATCGTTCTTCGATCAGGCGCTGCGCATGTCGAATCTGCACAAAGATTACTTTCTCGACATGTACGCGCCGAATGAAGGCCGCCTGGGGGAATTCGCGGCGGCGGCGGCTGAGTCGCTGGAGAGGCAGAGGCAGCTCGAAACCGGTCGCCAGGAGTCTTTCGATACCTACCTGGCTCGATATTTTGCGAGATGAGTCACAGATTTCGCTTTACATAATTTCACCACATTAAATTCACTCGCTTTTGATACACCGAAGACTAGAATCCGCCGCTCGCTGGCAGGGATCGCTGGCCAACAAGAACGAAAACCTGAAGGGTTTCGAAAAATGAAAAATCTAGTTGAGGCTTTGACAATATTTCCTCGTCCGGCGAAAGCCGCTAACGAAGACTTCGCACCGGTGACCCCAGAGAAGGCTCCTGGCGGTTGGAACGCGTACGAAGTCTGGCGCACACGCATCAAGGCAGTACAGGACCAGCCCGCCCGCTCTACGCTAGGCGGCTGATTACTTCTGCGCAGGCGGCCGCGCTGGAATGGCTGAACGTGCCGTAACCAGCCACCCCCCGGTGCCCTACGCACCGCAGGCGGGTCGGGTACGCATGCGCTTCTCCCCCGAACTCGAAGCGGAATATCGCGTGTCGCGCCGTGAGACGGACCGGCGCTGGGCGCGCATGAGCCTGTGCGTTGCGCTTTGCACGGTGCTGGGGTTCGCGGTTATCGATCATTGGGTGCTACCCGGGCCCCGCATGGGTTACTCAGACCTGGTGCGCTTCGGTCTGCACCTGCCCATGGTCTTGAGCATGCTCGTGCTGTCCGGCGATCGTTTTTTCGACCGCTGGTACCAGCCCTGCATACAGGTTGCGGCGCCGCTGTTCGGCATCGGCACGGTCATCATGGCCACACAGGCCTCGCCCGAGCAGCTGCCGCTCATCGCCGCGCGCCTCTTGCTGGCCGCGTTCTTTTTCTACTTCATGCTCACGCTTTCATTCAGCGCGGCGCTGCGCACGAATCTCATTTTGATGGGCGCGTACGCTTTAGTGGCGGCATTCGGTGCCGTGGCCCCCAACGTGGCAACCTACCAGCTGTTCGTCCTGTTCTGCGCCAATCTCATCGGTGGTGCGGGCTGCTATGCGCTGGAGCGTGCCAATCGCGTGGCGTTCCTCGACCGCCGGCGGCTCGCAGACGTGGCGATGCACGACGGATTGACAGGCCTCCTCAACCGTTCGGCGCTCGACGAGCAGGTGCGCCGGTTGTGGCAGCAGGCCGCGCGCGATCAACTTGCGATGTCGGTGGTGCTCATCGATCTCGACCACTTCAAGGCGTTCAACGATAGCTACGGGCATCAGGCGGGCGACCAGTGCCTGCGCGATGTCGCGGATGCGGTGCGCCGCGCGGCCAGGCGCCGGCCGCTCGATCTCGTGGCACGCTACGGCGGCGAAGAAATCATCGCGGTGTTGTTCGGCGCGGACCGCGCCCACGCCGAGAGCATCTCGAACGCGGTGCTCAACTCGGTGCGAGAGCTGCATATCCCGCATGTCGGGTCGCTAACGCGGCCCTACGTCACTGCGAGTGTGGGTGCCGCTACGCTCGACCCCGGCTCCGACTACTCACACGACCTTGCTGTCCAGATGGCAGATCGGGCGTTGTACGCGGCCAAGGAGCGGGGACGAGACGGCTGCGCATTCTTCGACGCGAGCGTCGCCGCCGGCCCGACCATGGAGCTGCCTGCCGCCCGGTTCAAAACCGCGAGCTGACGCGCCCCTCTCCCGTTCGAGAGAGCGCTGCGCCCCATGCTGGCGCAGCGTGATACCCTTTTGTTACCCATGAATGCGCTTTCCGTCCGCGGCCTCGTCAAAACCTACAAGAACGGCGTCCAGGCTCTCAAAGGCATCGATCTCGATGTCGAGCAGGGCGACTTCTTTGCATTGCTCGGCCCCAACGGCGCCGGCAAGACCACCCTGATCGGCATCGCCACCTCGCTGGTCAACAAGACCTCGGGGTCGCTCGCCATCTTCGGTCACGACATCGACCGTGAGCTCGAGGCGGCGAAGGCCTGCGTCGGGGTGGTGCCGCAGGAAATGAACTTCAACATGTTCGAGTCGCCGCAGACCATCCTGATCAATCAGGCGGGTTTCTATGGCATCGAACGCAAGGTCGCGCGCGAGCGCGCCGAGACGTATCTCAAGCAGCTGCAGCTTTGGGACAAGCGGGACAAGATGTCCCGAGGCCTCTCCGGTGGCATGAAGCGCCGGCTGATGATCGCCCGGGCGCTTATGAACGAGCCGCGGCTGCTGATCCTGGATGAGCCGACGGCCGGCGTGGACATCGAAATCCGCCGTTCGATGTGGGACTTCCTCCGCGGCATCAACGAGCGCGGCACCACCATCATCCTCACCACGCACTATCTCGAGGAAGCCGAGACGCTGTGCCGGAACATCGCAATCATCGACGGCGGGCTCATCGCGCAGAAAGACCGCATGAGCACGGTGCTGATGAACCTGCACATCGAGACGTTTTTGCTGACACTGCGTAACCCGGTTACGGTTGCGCCGAAGCTTGAGGGTTACCCGACCACGCTGGTGGACGATCACACGCTCGAGATCGAAGTGTCGAAGGAGCAGAACCTCAACGACATTTTCTCGCGCCTCTCCGCGCTGGGCATCGAAGTGCTGAGCATGCGGAACAAGGTGAATCGTCTCGAAGAGATATTCATGAGGCTCGTGGACAAAAGCGCCACCGGCGTCGCGGCCCGCGCGGAAGACGCTCGGGCGGCTGCTGCCACCGCGGCTGCGTCTGCGAGTGCGGTAACCAGTGCCGCAGTGGCCCGCGCGCACGGAGGCCGCTCGTGAACGCTTCCACTCTCGACCAGGCGGCGCCGCCGGCTATCGATATCGGCCGCATTCGCTGGGTGGGCTTCAAGACCATCGTCATCCGCGAATACGGCCGCATCATTCGCATCTGGGGCCAGACGCTGGTGCCCTCGGCCGTCACGGCCACGTTGTACTTCGTCATCTTCGGCAGCCTCATTGGCCGCCGTGTCGGTGCCATGGGCGGCTTCGACTACATGCAGTACATCGCGCCCGGCCTCATCATGATGTCGGTCATCACCAATTCGTATGCGAACGTCGTGTCGTCGTTCTTCGGCGCGAAGTTCGGCAAGCACATCGAAGAGCTGCTCGTCTCGCCGCTGCCCAACTGGGTCATCGTGCTGGGCTACCTCACGGGCGGCATCATGCGCGGGCTCATGGTCGGGGCGGTGGTCACCATCGTGTCCATCCTGTTCACCAGTCTGCACATCCACCATCTGCTCATCATCGTCGCAGCGGTGCTACTGACGGCCATCGTGTTTTCGCTCGGCGGCTTCATCAACGCCGTGCTAGCGAAGAATTTCGACCAGGTGAACTGGGTGCCGGCGTTCATCCTCACGCCGCTCACGTATTTCGGCGGCGTGTTCTATTCGGTGTCGCTGCTGCCGAAGTGGGCGCAGAGCCTGTCGTTCGCGAACCCGATTCTCTACATGGTCAACGCGTTCCGGTACGGCTTCCTCGGCGTTTCGGACGTCGACGTGCGGCTGGCCTTCACCATCATGATTCTCGCTGCCGTAGTCATGTTCACCGCCTCGGTGGGTATGCTCAACCGCGGCATGGGCATCCGCGAATAACCCTCGCCAGACACAACATGTAGGTTGACGGCAGTTCCGGACAACCATATGTTGTGGACTCAGCTGGTGCCTGGGGCTCGCACTCCAGGCTGAAAAGGGAATCCGGTGCCCTCATCCCACGACTATTCCGGAGCTGCCCCGCAGCGGTAATCGAGAACGACCTCCACGAATTCGCACTGGTCCGGGCCATTCAGATGGCCGGGGCCGGGAAGCGGTGGACAGTAGGAATGCGGCGCGTTACGCGCGCAATGCTCGCAAGCCCGAAGACCTGCCAGCGACGTGTCGGCTCCTGTTACCGCAGGGCCGGCGCGGTTCGCCTTACGCCCCGAGGGAGGGCCGGCAGGTTTCCGCGGGCGGCGCACAAGTGGCGCGCATCCCCGGCTTCCCGCCTTTTTCGTCCCCCTCGTGGCCATGGGCTTGGCACAACACGGCCGGGGGGCCAACGACATGCAGACCGATATCTCGCGAGCCAATGGAGCGGCGCCGCTGCGCGCCCGTGCGGACCCGTTCGAATCCAGCGACGAGGCGTATCCGCAATCGACGATGCGGGTGAAGAAGCGCAACGGGTCCGGCGAACCCGTCGATGTGAACAAGATCGTGCGCGCGGTGAGCCGCTGCTGCGTGGGGCTTACCGATGTGGACCCCCTGCGCGTGGCGACGAAGACCATCAGCGGTCTCTATGACGGCGCCACGACGCGCGAGCTGGACCAGCTTTCCATCCAGACCTCCGCCGCGCTCATCGTCGAAGAGCCGCAGTACGCGAAGCTCGCCGCGCGCCTGCTCTCCACGTTCGTGGACAAGGAAGTGCGCAACCAGGAAATCCACGCTTTCTCGCAATCGATCGGCACCGCTCACCGGCTGGGGCTGGTGAACGAGCGCCTCGCGGAGTTCGTGACGCGCAACGCGCGCAAGCTGAACGACGCTATCGCTGTCGAGCGCAATCGAGAGTTCGAGTATTTCGGTTTGCGCACGGTGTACGACCGATATCTGCTCAAGCATCCGCAAACGCGGCTGGCGCTGGAGACTCCGCAACAGTTCTTCATGCGCATCGCCTGTGCGCTGGCGCAGAGCGTGCCGGATGCGCTGGAGCTCTATGCTCGCTTCTCGTCGCTCGAGTATTTGCCCAGCTCACCGACGATGTTCAATGCCGGGACGATGCACGAGCAGCTCTCGAGCTGCTTCCTGCTGGACTCCCCTTCAGATGACCTGGAAAGCATCTACCAGCGCTACATGGACATCGCGATGCTCTCGAAATTCTCGGGTGGCATCGGGCTTGCGTATCACCGCGTGCGCTCGCGAGGCTCGCTCATCGCGGGCACCAACGGCAGGTCGAATGGCATCGTGCCGTGGCTCAAGACGCTCGACGCATCTGTGGCGGCAGTAAATCAGGGAGGCCGTCGCAAAGGCGCTGCGTGTGTTTATCTCGAGCCGTGGCATGCAGACGTCGAGGAATTCCTCGAGCTGCGCGATAACACGGGCGATGACGCCAGCCGCACGCACAACCTGAATCTTGCCAACTGGATTCCGGATCTGTTCATGCGCCGGGTAGAGGCCGACGGCACGTGGGCGCTGTTCGACCCGAAAGATGTGCCGAACCTGTGTGACCTGTATGGCGCCGAGTTCGACGCGGCGTATGAACAGGCGGAACGCGCTGCACGCGTCGTGAAAACCGTGAAGGCGCGCGAGCTTTATGCACGCATGATGCGAACGCTGGCGCAGACCGGTAACGGCTGGATCACGTTCAAGGACAAATCAAACCTCGCGTGCAATCAGACCGCATTGCCGGGGCGCACCGTGCATCTGTCGAATCTGTGCACTGAGATTCTGGAAGTGACGTCGGGCGATGAGACGGCTGTTTGCAATCTCGGCTCGATCAACCTTGCGCGTCACACGATGACGGGCAGCGACAACCACGTGACGTTCGACTTCGAGAAGCTCGCGCAGACGGTGCGCATTGCGGTTCATCAGCTCGATCGGGTGATCGACCTGAACTTCTATCCCATCGCGACGGCGAAGGCGTCGAACCTGCGCTGGCGGCCCGTGGGCCTGGGGTTGATGGGTTTGCAGGATGTGCTCTTCCAGCTGCGCCTGCCATTCGATTCGTCGGAGGCGCGCGCGCTGTCGAAGCGAATTTCGGAAGAGGTGTACTTCCATGCGCTGTCGGCGTCGGCCGATATCGCGGCGGAGCAGGGTGCGCATCCGTCGTTCAGTGAGACTCGCGCGGCTCGCGGCGAGCTTCAGTTCGATGCATGGGGTGTTACGCCCGAAAACACGGCGCGTTGGGAGACCTTGCGCGCCCGCGTTCGCGAGACAGGGTTGCGCAACTCGCTGCTGATCGCGATTGCTCCTACGGCCACCATTGCTTCTATCGCGGGGTGTTACGAGTGCATCGAGCCGCAGGTGTCGAACCTGTTCAAGCGAGAGACGCTGTCCGGTGATTTTCTGCAGGTGAATCGTTACCTGGTGACGGAGCTCAAGGCGCTCGGCTTGTGGAGCGACACGATGCGCTCGCGCCTGAAGATGAGCGAAGGCTCTGTGCAAGACCTGACGGAGCTGCCCGCTGACCTGCGCGCAATCTATCGAACGGCGTGGGAGGTGCCGATGCGCGCGCTCATCGACATGGCCGCCGACCGCGGCGCGTTCATCGACCAGAGCCAGTCGCTCAACCTGTTCGCCGAGAACCCGAACATCGGCGCACTGTCCTCGATGTACTTCTACGCCTGGAAGAAAGGCCTGAAGACCACCTATTACCTGCGCTCGCGCCCGGCCACACGAATCGCCAAGGCCACTGTGCAGGGCAGTGAGGCTCGCGTCGACGAAGCGCGCGGCGGCGATGAAAGCTTGGTGCCTTCGCTCTTGCGCGCAACCTCTCACGCGAGTGCACCCATTGCTCCGAGCCCGCGCCCAATCGCAGATGACGCAGTCATCGCCTGCTCCCTGGAAAATCCTGAATCCTGCGAGGCCTGCCAGTGAACACCACCACCGACCGTCAATCTCATTTATTGGACCCGGGCTTCAGCCTCACCCTGCGCCCCATGTCCTACCCGCAGTTCTTCGACATGTACCGCGCAGCCATCAAGAACACCTGGACCGTCGAGGAAGTCGACTTCTCGACCGACGTCGGCGACCTGCGCAACAAGGTCACCGACGCCGAACGTCACATGATCCAGCGCCTGGTCGCGTTCTTCGCCACCGGCGACTCCATCGTCTCGAACAACCTCGTGCTGAATCTCTACAAACACATCAACGCCCCCGAAGCGCGCATGTACTTGTCGCGCCAGCTCTACGAAGAGGCGTTGCACGTGCAGTTCTACCTCACCCTGCTCGACACCTACGTGCCCGACCCAAGCGAACGCGCCCGTGCATTCGCCGCTATCGAGAACATTCCCTCCATCAGCCGCAAGGCGGACTTCTGCTTCAAGTGGATGGACTCGGTGCAGAGCCTCGACCGTCTGGAAACCCGCGAGCATCGCAGGAAGTTTTTGCTGAACCTGATCTGCTTCGCGGCATGCATCGAGGGTTTGTTCTTCTTCGGCGCCTTCGCGTACGTGTACTTCCTGCGTTCGCGCGGGCTTCTGCACGGCTTGGCAGGCGGCACGAACTGGGTATTCCGCGATGAAAGCGCCCACATGTCATTCGCTTTCGAAGTGGTGAACACGGTGCGCAACGAGGAACCGGACCTGTTCGACGCCGAGATGGGCCGCCAGGTCAACGAGATGCTGGACGAAGCAATCTCATGCGAGCTGAAGTTCGCCGAAGACCTGCTCGGCGGCGGTGTCGCCGGCCTCTCAGTGCGCGACGTTCGGGGGTACCTGGAGTTCTGCGCGGATCAGCGCCTCCATACGCTCGGCCTCCCCAAGCGCTACGGCACACGCAACCCGCTTCAGTTCATGGATCTGCAGGACGTTCAGGAAGTCACCAACTTCTTCGAGCGGCGCGTGTCGGCGTATCAGATAGGAGTGACCGGCGAAGTTTCGCTGGACGCCAGCTTCTAGAGAAACAGTTCGGCGCAAACGCGAGCCTGAAACGAAGAGGGCGGCACCGAAGCTTTCGCCCGGGTGCCGCCCTGTAGATTGCCAGCGAGCGCGGCTCACCGGCATTCGTGCCGGGTGACGTGAGCCGCCGCTTAGGCCATTTAAAGCCTGGCGTGCGAAGCTACTTCTGCTTCCAGCCCCCGCCCGCGTCCTGATAGTACGTGCCGCCCGGTGCGCGCTCGATCCAGCGACGGGCAAACGTCGTTTGAATGTCGCTCTTCCACTCCGGGTGCCCATTCGCCTTGGCGATCTCACCGTAGAGCGCATCACGGTCGCGGTTTTCCTCGGCCACCAGCCGCTTTGCATTGGCTCGCTCAGCCAGTGGCACCGCGTTGGCGTCCCGCAGTTCCACGTGACCGTCGGCCGTCAGCCCAACCGCGCCGGAATCGAAGAACGCCTTGAGCTGCCCGAAACGCGATTGCATGGAACCCGTGACCGCACGTATTTCCGGCGTGTTCACATCCAGGTTCGCGGCGCCCTGCGCGTTTGCGGCAGGCACGAGCAGGTACAGCAGATTCCCTGCGGCGACGAGCAACACGTTCGTGCGCTCGGTCGCGGCCGGCTCCACGCCCTCGCCGAGACCCGGCGGCTGCACAGTGGAGCCCTGCGGCTTCGGCGCCGTGTTGGCCCCCTGGTTCGAGCCTTGGCCCGTAACCGTATCGATGATCTGGTCCGCCGCCTTCTCCGCGGCAGCCGCGGGAAAGTAGACGTTGACGGTGACGCAGGCTGCGAGCAGCACTGCGAACAGAAGCTTTAGCGGTAGGACCCGGCGCATCGTTTTCTCCTCGACTGTGACCCGATTTCGGATGGTTCGATGTCCGCGGACAGTGTGCCCGCAGCGCATGAACAGCCCCTGAAGCGGCAGAAGTCTAACTCAACGCACGACCACGTCGCCCTTCATGCCGGTAACGATCTGCCCCACGAGCTGCGGCCACGCGACTCGGCCCTGGTTGCCGATTATGTCGATGCGCGGCAGCCCTTTGCCCTTCACGATGTAGTAGCCGATGCCCGCGGGCTCGATGCCACCCATCAGGCACACCTCGTTCTCGAGCTTGCAGGTGAGGCCGAGCGCGTCGTAGCGAAAATCGTCGAAGAACCTGAGCACGCCGGACTGCAGGGCAGCCGTGACACCACCCCCGCCGCCGCCCACATTCGAAATGCTGGTGACGGCCTTCTGGCTGATGAGCTTCTTCGATTTATCGCCCGGCGTGGAATAGAGCTTTGCATCGAACGCCACCGGCGACCAGTTGAAGAGCTCGAGCGCGTTGAGGTCCATGTCGAGGCGGCCGGTGATGCTGCCGATGGAGAACGTTCGCGTGACGAGCGAGAGGTCGAGCCGCCGCGCCGTGACGTCCGCGAACAGCCGCGGCCAGGGGCCGAACGGGTCCTGCAATTTGAAGCCGCGCCCGACGATGGTGCCGTCGAACACACTCGCTGCCACATCGCCTTCGACGCTCAGCACCTTGTTGCGATAAGTGAGCCCCGGAATGCTGCCTGAGAGCTGCCCCTGCAGCTCCGGCCAGCCGAACGCGCGACTGATGAGCGGCATGCTGATGGGCTCTATCTTCGCGTCGAACTCCAGGGCTGCGTCCGCCGCGCCGAGGTTGTGCGTGGCCAGCTTGTTCACCAGCACCGCGCCATCAAAGATCGGCAGGCGTGCCGGCTTGGTGAGCTCGAAACCGCGGCCGCGCGCAAGGAAATCGAGGCGCGCTTCGCCGCCGGTCAAACCATAGGCGCCGGCGCGCGTCCAGGAAATGTAGGACGGCTCGGGCGGGCCACTCGCGTCCGCCATCCAGTTGAGCCCGGCATTCACGTTCGCCATCGTGAACTTGCCCTTCGCGTCTTCCATCGCGAGATTGCTGATCTGCATCTTCAGGGTCGTAACGGCGTTGTCCGCAATGTCGATCGTGCCGCGCGCGATGCCGGTGGTTTTGAGCTGGCCGAAGTCCGTGGTCGCAAGGCCAATCTGCATGAAGCTGGTGTAGGCCGCGGGAAACAGAAGGCTCGCGACATCAACGTGCCCTTCCGTCACGGTGGACGTCTCGCCGAGAGTTACTGTGGCGTGGCCATGCGCTTCTGTCAGGTTCTTCTGGAAAAGCGCGATGTCATCGAGGGTGAGGGTTTCACCTGCAAACTGGCCGCGTGTTTCCAGCTTCAGCGGATTGACGACGAAGTCGAGCAGCACGGGCCCCGCGAGTGCCTGACCGCTGGTGCTGTCGAGGCGCGCCTCGATGTTGTAGCCGGTGCGCGTGCGCTCCGCCGCGACTTTCAGCCCCGTCGCCACTTTCTCCGCGACGACGGTGCTCTCTTCATTCGTGAAGTTCAGGTCCGTGGTCCGGAACTCTGCATTGATCGCCATGTTCCCGGCACGGCTGACCGCTTCGCCCTGTGCGGCGACATGCCCATCGAATGTCAGACGCGCAGGCACCTTCAGCCAGGGCGCCACCAGCGCCCGAACCTGAGGGATGTTGAGCGCCTCGCCACTGCCTTCGACCGACCAGCCGCTCGCATCCAGCTTGCCCGTGAACTGTAGCGAGCCGCCCGCGACGGCGAAGCCGGAGCCTTCCCCGGAAATGGCGCCGCTGTTCATGTCGTAGGCCGCGGAGGCCTGCATGGCGATGGTTTTGGTAGGCCCGCCGCGCGCGGCCAGGCGCCCGTCGCGGCAGGCGAGCGTGGGTTCGCGGACCACAAAGGTGGCGCAGAAGATATCGACGCCCTGAAGCGGGCCCACCGGCGCGGGCAGGTCGAGTTGCTCCACGCGCACCTGGGCGGAAGGGCTGCCTTTCCCACTCAGGTCCAGGTTCGCCTGAACGCCGCCAGCATGCGCGCCGGGGACGGTGACCTCGCCCACTTCCAGAACGATGCGGCTGATGGCCGGGCTGGGTCCGCTCCACAGGCCCATCCCAAACACTGTGGTCAGGCAAAACAGGCTTCGCCGGGCGATCGACACCCCGCGGATCCCTTTGGAATGAGTCAGTTGCGGCATCCGGCGAAGTGTAGCGTGATTGGTTTCGTGAAGTGCTTCACGCAGTGTGCCCCGTAAGTGCCTGTCGAAAGAAAACTTTCACACGAGAGTCATCGCAGGGACTTGCGCCGGGCCGAAACTGCCTAGCCTCGAAAGGCGCGAAGACGTGATCCACGTGTCGATCGAGGTACGCATATGAAAACGACCGCTTTCACCGCGATACTCGCCCGCATCGATGCGGCGGAGTACGGCATCTGCCGCAGCCTGAACAGAGGCGCATCCCATGGTGGGTTGCGCGCCGTGTTCCGGGTAGCGAGCCGGCTTGGCGACGGCGTCATCTGGTACGCAATGCTCGCCTTGCTCCCGATTCTCTATGGATCGGCAGCGATCCGCCCCGTCGTCATCATGGCGATAACGGGCATCCTCGGCCTCGCGCTCTACAAGGCGCTGAAGCACGTGTGCGTGCGAGAGCGGCCGTTCATCACTCACACTTCCATCTCTCTAGCCGCGGCACCGCTTGATCGCTACAGCTTTCCATCGGGCCATACGCTTCACGCGGCGTCGTTCACCTGGCAGGCCGTCGCTCACTTCCCGGAGTTGGGCTGGGTGCTGGTGCCGCTGGCTTCGCTGATCGCGGCCTCGCGTGTTGTGCTGGGACTGCACTACCCGACAGACGTGCTCGCGGGTGCCGGCATTGGCATTGCTCTCGCGACGCTCGGCGTGTCTTTCGCGTAGGCCGCCACAAGAAAGCGTGCGCGTACTCTTCATCTCCGACGTCTACTTCCCTCGCGTCAACGGCGTCTCTACTTCGATTCGAACGTTTCGGAGCGACCTCGGCTCCTGCGGCATCGAGACCACGCTCATCGCACCGGAGTACGGCGTAGCGTTCGAAGACCGCGAGCCGAATGTAATCCGCGTGGCCGGCGCCAGCATTCCCGGCGACCCCGAGGATCGCCGCATGCGTTGGGGCGCGCTCATGCGCACACTGAACGGCTTGCCGAAAGACACCTTCGATCTCGTGCACATCCACACGCCGTTCATAGCGCACTACGCCGGCGTGAAATTCGCGCGTCGCGCCGGCATACCGTGCCTGGCCACGTATCACACGTTCTTCGAGGAATACCTGCACCACTACGTGCCGGTGCTGCCGCGGAGTTTGGGCCGGCACGTAGCGAAGGCGTTTACGCGCTCTCAGTGCCGCGATGTGAATGCGCTCATCGCGCCTTCCGACCCCATGCGCGAGGCGCTGCTGGCGTACGGAGTAACTACGCCAATTCACGTGTTGCCCACGGGGCTTCCTGCGGACCGCTTCCGTCGCGGCGAGCCAGCTCGGTTCAAGGCGCATGCGGGCATTCCTGCCGATCGCCCGCTCGTGACCTACGTCGGCCGCGTGGCGCATGAGAAGAACATCGAGTTTCTCGTCAGCGTCTTCGTCGAAGTGCGCAAGCAGATGCCGAACGCCTTGCTCGTCATTGCGGGCGAAGGCCCGGCACGCGAATCGTTGCGCCAGCTCGTGACGAAGCTCGGTCTGGCGAACGATGTGAATTTCGTGGGGTACCTCGATCGCGATACAACGTTGCTCGACTGCTATGCGGCCGCCGACGTGTTCGTGTTCGCCTCACGCACCGAAACGCAGGGGCTCGTTCTGCTCGAGGCCATGGCGCAGGGGACACCGGTGGTGTCTACGGCGGAACTCGGCACGAAGTTCGTGTTGAAGCCGGGCTGCGGCGCCCTTGTGGTGCCGGAGCGTTTGCCGGAATTCTCTTCGGCTGTCGTCAAAGTGCTGCGGGACAAGCCCCTGCATGCGCAGCTCGCGGAACGCGGCCGCGTGTATGCGCAAACCTGGTCGTCACGCGCGCTGGCGCAGCGGCTGGCCGATCTCTATCGATCCATCCCGGGCGTCGTTACCCAGCGACAGGCGGCCTCGATCTCGGCCTGAGTGAGAGGTGGACGCTGGAACGCAGGTTTTTCTGCGTTACACTGCCTCCGCGTCTCGCAGACGGATTCAGGGAGCCCGCATGGGGATCAAGCGCGCGTTGATCGTTGACGACTCGAAGTCGGCACGTGTGTTCCTGTCGCGCATCCTCGAAAAGTACGAGATCGACGTCGATAGCGCCGAGAACGCCGAGGCTGCCATCGAGTATCTCGGCCACCACCGTCCCGACGTCATCTTCATGGATCACATGATGCCGGGCATGGATGGCTTCCAGGCCGTGCAGGCCATCAAGAACAATCCGCGCACCGCCACCATCCCGATCATGATGTACACCTCGCAGGAAGGTGAGCTGTACCTGGGTCAGGCGCGCGCCCTCGGCGCAGTGGGTGTGCTGCCGAAGCAGATCAAGCCTACCGACGTCTCGAAGGTGCTCTACGAGCTCCACCTGGTCATGGATCGTCGTACCGGGGATCAGTCCTCGTTCAAGCAGGTGAATCTGGAAGCCGTGGATAACGATGCGCTGGGCTCCGCTCCCCCGCCGGGGTCGAAACCGCTCACGGACACGGCGTTGCGCGAGCAGTTCGCGGAGCTGCGGCGAGCGCTGGTCGCCAGCATCGATACGCAGTCGGAGCGCATCACGTCCGATGTGCGCCTGCTGCTTCAAGATTTGCTGACGCCCACACCGAATGCGTTCGGCATGTCTCGGGACGGGCGCACAGCCTGGGTGCTTGCGAGCCTCGCCCTGATCGTCGCCCTTGCCACCGCCGGCCTGTGGTGGCGTGAAGCCGGGCTGCGCCAGCAATTGGTCACGCAGCTCGCCGAGCTCCGGCAAGCCGAGGTTTCGCTCTCCCCCGATGAAGCATCGCCGCCGCCTGCCGTCTCGGGCAATTCGCTCACCGCGCCGCTGCCGGGCGAAGCACCGATTGCCGGTCTGGACGACGTGAATGCCACGGATTCGCTCGACGCCACGGTGGGCGGTCCTGCTGTTGCCGCAGGTTCGGGCGCACCGCGCGCCTCGAACGTAATGCTGCGTGAAGCCGCGTCGGCGTCCACGGCGGCGCCGGGCTCGAAGCCTGTCATCATCCAGGTGCCCTATGGTGACGATGCGCTGAGCGGCCCCCGGCTGGAGCAGCTCCGCCAGGTGTTCACGCGCGTTTCCGCCCGCAACTACCAGGGCGTGGCGGATGTGAAGGTGTTCCCGGGTCGCTATTGCCTGGTCGGCAACGCCACCGAAGGCTTCTCCGTTGCGCCGGATGAACTGGCCTTTTCCCGCTGCAATGCTGTGGGCAATCCGCACGAAGAATCGCTTCAACCCTCGCAGCGTGAATCGTTGGGCTTCGCAAACCTGGTGGGCGCGTTCCGCGCCTCCACGCATGGAGCGCTGGACATCCAGTTCGCATCTGGCGATGCTTCCGGCACGCTCGTGCCCTACCCGCAGGTCTCCGGTGCCCTCACCGCCGGCGAATGGAACCGAGCCGCAGCAGCCAACAATAGAATTGAAATACGTTTGCGGTGACAGTGGACGAAGGCTTTCGACCGCCTCTGTGGATGCGGAATCCACACGTGCAATCCTTTCTCGTGAGCCTGCCGGTCAGGCGACGATCCGTGGAGCGCTTCGCGGCCCCCCTCCTGTCCGTTAGTGAAGAGCACCTGCTCGACTGCGGGGATGGCGTGCGCCTGCAGTGCTTCCTCTCGCAACCGGCCCGGGCCGGGCAGCGTGAAGCGGGCAAGGTGGCTGTGCTGCTGCATGGGTGGGAGGGCAGCTCGGACTCGCTCTACATCCTCTCGCTTGCGCAGAAGCTGTACGAGCTCGGGTTCGATGTCGTGCGGCTCAACCTGCGAGACCATGGTGCCACCCATCACCTGAACCGGGACCTGTTCCACTCCTGCCTGCTACCGGAAGTGGTCGGCGCCATCCAGCGCGTGCAGGCCATGCTTCCGGGCAAACCGCTGCACCTCGCCGGCTTCTCGCTCGGCGGCAACTTCCTGCTACGCGTGGCCGCGCAGGCGGACGAAGCCGGGCTGAACATTGCGAAAGTGGTTGCCGTGTCGCCCGTGCTCGACCCGGTGGAGACGCTGCACGCCATCGAAGGCGGCCTCTCGTTCTATCACCGGTATTTCATGCGCAAGTGGGTGCGCTCGCTGCTGAAGAAGCAGGCCGCGTGGCCCAGTGTGTACAACTTCGGGGATTTCCTGCGCCTGGCAAGCCTGCGCCGCATGACGCTCGAGATGGTGAAGAAGTTCACCGAGTTCGCAAGCCTCGAGGAATACCTAAACGGCTATGCAATCACGGGCGAGCGGCTGGCGAATCTCGCCGTGCCGGCGAGTGTGATTACTGCGCTGGATGATCCCATCATCCCGGCGCGTGGCCTGGAGCGGCTTGCGAAGTCTCCTTCGCTCAGTGTCACCGTCACGCGTCACGGCGGGCACTGCGGGTTCTTCGACAAGCTGGCAGGGCCCACCTGGCTCGAGCGCAAGATCATCTCTGAACTGACGATGCCCGATCGGGCGTAGCTACGCGCAGAGGCAGGCGGCAATAACCACGCTTTTTGCCCGGGGCGCGCAGCCGACGGAAACGAAGCCGATGTCCGAAAAAACGCCGGGCCGCGTAGGCCGTAGGCGACTTTTTTCCAATAGACCTAGTCCGCTCGCGCCACGGTCGTGGCATCGTCCGCCAGAGTTGTCAGGTCACCCGTGCGCGTCTGCGCGGCCGCGTGCGCGTGCATGGCCTCGCTCAGCGCGCGCACATTCCCGGTGGCCACGAAGTCCGCGCCGCGATCCGCCAATTGAAGTGCGACGTCCAGCGTGGGCACTTCGCGTATCACCCAGCGCCACGGTCCGCGCCATAGCGCGCCTTCCCGGGGCAGCAGCTCCCAATCGCAGAAGAGGTATTCGGGCTGCAGTGCTTCGTATTTGAGCCGTGTGTGGCTGTCATACGCCGGCACTGCCCAGCCAATCTGAAAGCCTGCGATCTGCCGGGCGCGATGCACGGCGGGCAGATCCGCCGAGACGACGATGCAACGGGACTTGAACGGCTTCAGCGTCTCCGCCACCTGTGCCACCACCTGGTCGTGACCGAAGCGCGCGAGACTTGCGCGGCCGATAGTGACGAACACGGTGGTTTCCGGCCGCCGCGTGAGCAGGCTCAGGGCGTCCACGAGCCGCGGAATGCAGGTGCCTTTGAATGTGTCGCCAAAGCGTGCGGGTTCGCTCGCGTCCACCTTCGCCAGCTCGGCGGCGGTGAGATCCGCAATGGTCTGGTCGTGCGCCCCGCCCGGCACGTCATGCCCGCGCGCGATGACGGCGACGCCGTTCGCGGCGAGCTGTACATCCAGATCTATGAAGCGCACGCCGAGATCGAGTGCCGACTGAAAGGCCGGCAACGTGTTTTCCGGATTTCCGGTCGCATCACCCCGATGGGCGACGAGATGCAGGAAGCGCGCAGGTTTCATGCGGGAGGCGAATGTCGCCTGATGAAGACATCCTGGGATTGCACGATCCGTGTGCCGTGACCGAGCCACAAGGCCCGTGCCACTTTAGTCACCGATTCGCCGCGCGTCTACCGCAGGTGCGGTGCGCGCGGGTGTATCACTTCCGACGCAGTCCGCTGCGGGACTAACCCGCGCGGCGAACCGTGCGCTTCTCTTCGAATTCGACGAGCGATTCACCACTCGTGATCGTGACCTGGCCTTCGATGACGGCCCCCTTGGCCACGGCAATGCTCCGCGCTTCCACGTCTGCACGGATGACGGCGGTGGCGCCGATCTCCAGCTTTTCCGCGATCACGAGCTTACCTGTCACGGTGCCCGCAATGATTCCATACTGAGCGTGCACTTCGCCGGTCCAGGCGGATTGGGCGGACATGCGCAATGCGCCGCCGATCTTTCCATCGCCCCGCACCGAGCCGCAGACGACGATGGGGCCCTTGGTTTCGAGGTCGCCGGTGAGGTGGCAGCCGTCGGCTACGAATGTGGGCGAGGTGCCGATCTCGTCCAGCAGCCTGCGCTTCGGAATTTCGCTCATTCACACTCCCTCAATAGACACCGGGATTATGGGCCTGCGGCTAGAATGTTTCGCCAAAGGGCGGCCGCACTCGTGACGTGTGCCGCATTCCGTTTCGATATCGGAGGCGTCCCGTGATGAAGATCAGTTCGGTGACCAGTGCGGTAGTGGTGAGCGTGCTCGCCATGGCCTTCATCACGGGCTGCAGCCGCGAGCGCCTCGACTGGAAGTCGGCGGAATCGGCGGACACGCTGGAAGCCTACGACCACTTCGTCGAGCGCCATCCGGACAGCCCGCTCGCCACGCAGGCCCGCGCCCGCATGACGCAACTCGTTGAAGACAAGGATTGGCAGCACGCCAACAGCGTGGACACCGCCGAAGCGTACAAGGCGTTCCTCGCGCAGCATGCGAGCGGCAAGTGGGCGGAAGAGGCGCGCATTCGCGTCGAGAACTTCACGCTGGAAACCAACCCGTCTCCGCTGGCGACGCCATCCAGCGACACTGAGCCCAGCGCGCCACCTCGTACTGCAAAGCCTGGCACTTCACCCAGCGCTGACACACCATCCAGTGGCACCGCGCAGCCGGGCGAACTCGCCTCGCGTGAAGCAGGGCCTCGGCCGGCGCCTGCAACACCGCCGAGCAAACCTTCGCAGTTGCCGGCGCACGCCGAATCGAACTCTGGCACCGCGAAGGTTGCGCCTTCGCCCGCTGCAGCGCCGGCGAGGCCAGCCGCGGCTCCATCGGCTGCGAATGCGTTGCCGCCCGTGGCCTCGTCGACCGCCGACCCGCCGGCGGGCTTCGGTATTCAGCTCGGTGCGTTCAGCACGCAGGCCGCAGCGCTCGCCGCCTGGAAGCGCCTCCAGGTCAACTACGACGGCGAACTCCACGGAATGTTTGCGCACGCTGTTCCAGTGCAGGTGGCGTCCGGGCAGCTCTTCCGCCTGCAGTCGCCCGTGGGGGAAGAGGCTCGCGCCAGAGGCATCTGCGCGGCGCTGGCGAAACGCTCTCAGCCCTGTGTCGTCGTTCTTCCACAGGTCAAATGATCGACAGCCTTGGATGGCAGCGGTCCAAAACTGACAAATTTGGTCACGCTCCAGCTTGGTCTGTCGAGTCACTAAGTATTTGATTTCGCAGTGATCGCTGAGCTGGCACACCGCTTGCTTTAACTCAGACATTGCGAACAACTTCCCCGGTGTTCGCTCCTTAAGCGCCGCAAGCGATTTCCCCCGCTCGCGGCGCTTTTTTATTTCCCGCTCGCGCTGTGGCTGTCGTCCGCGTCGGACACTGGTCTCCGCCCCGGGTTTGGGCCACGCTGGCATCGACGGTCTGCTTGAAAACCCCTCCCGGGAGCACGACATGAGGCCCACGGGATCGGCGCGGAAACTCTCCTTGCGACCGTCCTGTCTCAGCTTTGACGGTGCCTAAGCGCTGCCCTTTACCCCGCCCGGGCACTGTTGCCCAGGGCCCTCCTCAGCCTTGGAAAGTGGAGCAACGCCTGTGCCGAAATCGCGCTGTACGATGGTCCTGCAATGAGCCGCGCCACCGTACCCACCCTGCAGCCCGCTGGCGCGCCCGGCCGCGACACCGTGCGCGGCACCGTGCTGGCGAATGGCATGAAGATCATCGTCTGGCCGGTTCACAACATTCCGAACGTGGCGCTCTACAACTGGGTGCGTGCCGGCAGCCGCAACGAGGCGCCCGGCATCACCGGGCTTGCGCATTTCTTCGAGCACATGATGTTCAACGGCACCGCGCGCCGGAAGGTGGGCGATTTCGACAAGCTGATGGAAGCGCAGGGCGGGGCCAACAACGCCTTCACCAGCGACGACATCACGGTCTACCAGGACTGGTTTCCGCGCACGGCGCTCGAGCTCATCTTCGATCTCGAGGCCGATCGCATCGCGAACCTCGCGTTCGATCCGGAAGTCATAGAGAGCGAGCGCGGTGTCGTGTCTTCCGAGCGCAAGCTCGGTGTGGACGACAATAACCATGGTTATCTCGCAGAGCAGGTTCAGGCGAACGCGTTCGTCGCGCATCCCTACAGATTCCCCACCATCGGCTGGCCGGCAGACATTCAGTCATGGCAGCACGCGGACCTGCAGAAATTTTTCAAGACGTATTACGCCCCGAACAACCAGACGCTGGTGCTCGCCGGCGATGTAACGCCGGAAGAAGTGTTCGCGCTCGCACGAAAATATCTCGAGCCTATTCCGCGGCAGACAGCGCCAGCGCCTGTACTCGCGCGTGAGCCTGAGCAAACTCAGGAACGGCGCCTGGTCGTGCAGCGAAATGCGCAGACGCCCCTGATCCAGTACGCATATAAAGCACCGGCCGCTGCGGACGAGCGAGCGCCCGCGTTGAGCATGCTGCTTTCCATCCTGGTAGATGGCGACGCTTCGCGGCTGTACCGGCTGCTCGTCGAGCAGAAGAAGATAGTCATCGACGTAGGCGGGCACTGGCACGAAGGGTTCGACCCCGCGCTGTTCTGGCTGTATTTCACGCTGCCCGAGGGCGCCGAGCCGGAAGCCGTTCAAAAGGTCATCGATGCAGAGCTGGCTCGCGTGGCGAAAGACGGCATCACCGATGCTGAGCTCACGCGCGCCAAGAATCTGGTCGCCGTTTCGTTCTGGAAGAAGCTCGCCACGATCGACGGCAAAGCTCAGCTTCTCGGTGAATACGAGGTGTTTCACGGCGACTGGGGCAAGCTGTTCGACGCTCCGGCCCAGTTCGAGCGCGTTACTACGGCGCAGGTGCAGGCGGTGGCAGGTGACGTGCTGAACGTGAACCGCCGAACGGTGGGAGTGCTGATCCCCGAGTTGGACTCGGAGCTGGAACCCGAGCTGGAGTCAGAAGAAGCATGAGCACGGCATACGCACTGACGCAGCCACGGGGCGGAGCGGTCCATGTGCCCGCGCATGAGCGCGTGGTGCTCGCCAATGGTGCCACGCTGCTCATCGTGCCGAGCCACGAGGTGCCGCTCATTTCGTTCTACGCCGTGCTCCGCGGCGGGCCGCTGGGTGATTCCAGTGAAGGCGTCGCTTCTATCGTTGCCGGCCTGCTGGAAAAGGGCGCCGGGGAGCGCGATGCCTTTGCGTTTGCCGATGCGGTGGAAGGCGCGGGCGGCAACTTCAGTGTCGTCACCGGTTCTGAAGCACTGTCGGTGAGTGGGCAGTTTCTGGCGCGCGATCAGCGCCTCATGCTCGAGCTGCTCGGTGATGCTCTCATGCGCCCGCGCTTCGAGCGTGAAGAGTTCGAAACGCTGCGCGCACGTCGCATCGAGCTGATCAAGGCCACCAAGGACTCGGACCCGGCAGAGCTCATCGGCACCTACGGGCGCGCGTTCCTGTTCGGCGATCATCCTTACAGCAGGCCGATGAATGGCAGCGAAGACTCGCTGGCGGACATCACGCATCGGCAAGTGCTCGATTACTACGCGTCACACTTTGGTCCGCAGCGTCTCATCCTGGTGTTTGCAGGCGATGTGGATGTCGCCGCGCTGAAGCGCGACGTCACTCAATCGTTTGGCAGCTGGGCGAAGAAGGCCGCTCCGCTCGCACCGCTGCGCGAAGCGCCGCGGCGTCGCGGCCGACGCGTGCTGCTCATCGACTCGCCGGAGTCTTCTCAAACGTATTTCTGGATCGCCAACGTGGGCGTCAACAAGAGCTACCCGAATCACGCCGCGCTGGATCTGGTGAGCGCGCTGTACGGCGGCCGGTTCACGTCCATTCTGAACACCGAGCTGCGCATAAAGTCCGGACTTTCCTACAGTGCTCGCGCGGGGTTCACCCGCAGCTCGTCGGCTGGCGAGTTCGCCATCCGCTCGTTCACAGATACTGATAACACGGGCAAGGCGCTCGATCTCTCGCTGGAGACCCTCACGCGCCTGCACAGAGACGGCGTCACGACGGATATGCTCGATTCCGCGCGCGCGTACGTGCTCGGCCAATACCCGCTGAATTTCGAGACAGCCGGGGATTGGGCAGCGGCGCTCGTCGAGCTGGAATTCTATGGGCTCGGCGCGGAGTACATCGACGACTATGCCGCCTCGCTCGAAAGCGTTACGTTGCCCCTGGCGCGCACGGTCATCGATTCGGCATTCCCCACCGCGGACGATGTCACCATCGTGCTGGTGGGAGACGCGGAAAAAATCCGGGACGTGGCCACTCGCTATGGTGAGGTCACGGCGATGTCGATCATGCAGCCGTCCTTCACTGCGTTGCGTGCCTGAGCTGCCGGACATCGCGGTCTACATCGAAGCGCTGGAACAGAGAGTTCGTGGCGCCCGGCTCGAGTCCTCGCGCGTTGCGCACCCGTTCCTGCTCAGAACCTTCGATCCGCCCATCAGCGAGTTGAACGGTTTGCGTGTCGTTTCCCTGCGGCGTGTGGGCAAGCGCATCGCTCTCGGCTTCGAAGGCGATCGCTGGCTCGTCATTCACCTGATGATTGCAGGCCGGCTGCACTGGTTTTCCGCGGGCGAAAAGCGAAGTGCGCGAGCGGTGCTCGCCGCGTTCATCTTCGATGCCGGCACGCTCACATTGACCGAAGCAGGCAGCAAGCGACGCGCGTCCCTGTACGTGTTCGGCAGCGAGCAGGAGTTGCAGCGCCACGATCCGGGCGGCCTGGAAGTGCTCGAGGCCACCTTCGAAGAATTCCGTGTGCGCCTGACGGCCGAGAATCACACGTTGAAGCGCGCGCTCACGAATCCGCGCTCATTCAGTGGCATCGGGAATGCGTACTCGGATGAAATCTTTCATCGGGCCGGGCTGTCGCCCGTTGCGCTGACTCAGAAGCTGGATGACGCCGCGATTCGCCGCTTGTATGAGGCCATTCGCGTAGTGATGCCCGAGTGGACGCAGCGCCTGCGCGCCGACTCCAGGGGCGAGTTTCCGGAAAAAGTGACGGCGTTCAGGGAAGAGATGGCCGTTCATGGCCGCTTCGGAAAGCCGTGCCCCGTGTGTGGCACCAGCGTTCAACGCATCCGCTACGCCGAAAACGAGACGAACTATTGTCCGCGCTGCCAGACCGGCGGGAAGCTGCTGGCGGATCGCGCGTTGTCGCGGCTGCTGAAGAGCGACTGGCCGCGGACGATCGAAGAGCTGGAAGGCTCGTAGCCGAATCCGAATCCGGCCGCGGGGCGGAGCATGCAACGCCCGGCTGTCATGCTCCGCCCCTACGGCCCATCACGCTCAGCGTGACGGCGCTACTTCGAGTTGTGCGATCGTGCTGCCGCGGGCGCTGCTGACCGCCGCAAGGTTCTTGGCGACGAAATCCGCACCCGGCGCCAGCGCGCTGGCATGGGCGAGATCCGCTGTTGCGCTGGCCTGGTCGCGAGAGAGCATGTGCACGACAGCGCGGTTGGTATACGCGATGGCGATGTAGGCATTCTCGCGTGAGCCGCCAGAAGAAAAGCGGCTCGAGCTCAGCTTGTCGTACTTGGCGGACTTCAGCGCCGCACTGCATGCGGTCTTCGCTTCGGTCAGCTGCTTCGTTGCGGCGTATGCCACGCAAAGGTTTGTGTCCTTCGCGCTCGAGGCCATCAGCATCTGCGGCTTGAAGCGGATGATCTCGGCGAGCGCGGCGTCGTACTTGCCCTGGACCAGATCCGCACCACCGACGCCATTCGAGTAGGCAGTCAGCACGAGCGGCGTGCGTGCCGTCTCGGCCGCTGGCGCGCCCGTGGCGGCAAGAAGAGAGGAAGCGACCAGCAGCGGCACGGCTTTCGCGACGCTTACTTTGTGACGGTACTGTGAAAACACTGTTGCAATCTCCTATCAAGACCCAAGAAAAAACTGTCTGTCAGACGAGTTGGTTGAAAGGCACGCTCTGCCGCGAACCTCAGGGTCAACGATAGAAGCCAGTCCCTGGCGCGACAAACGAAGAAATTCAGCGGATGCGTGATCAACGCTCATCGAGCGAGCCGAACTCCTCCAGGGCCCATTCTGTGATGGCCGTCACTTCCGGCTTGTCAGAATCCCTCTGACGCGACACCAGGTAGTAGGTGTCGGTGGTCTTCAGCTCGATGGAGAAGATTCGAACCAGTGCACCGGTGTCGAACCATGCACCACACAGAGCCGTCGGTACGAGCGCTACGCCGACACCGCGCTCTGCCGCGCGCACTACGGCGAACATCGAATCCAGCTCGATGATGTTCTTCGGCTCGGGCGCTTCGAGGCCCACTTCCTGCGCCCAGTTGGTCCAGGCGAACGGGCGCGGCCGATGCACTATCAGCGCGGTTTCACCGAACACTTCACGCCCGAGGCGCGCGACATTCACCGCGTTTTCCCTGGCGCACACCGCGGAGAGCTTCAATGTAAAGAGCTTCGCCGACTTCATGCCGACGGGCGGCGTATCCGCCATGACGATAGACACATCCGCGGTCGGCGGATGCAGGGTCGGGTGCGGATCGTTGGTGTCGATCTGGATGTCGATATCCGGGTGAGCATCGCAGAACGTCGTGAGCCGCGGCACGAACAGTTCGCTCGCGAAAAAAGGCGGCAGCATCAGGCGCAGGCTCTTGCGGCGATTGCGGCGTGTGAACTGCGTCACGCTTCGATCCAGCGCGTCGAGGAGCGGTGCCACTTCATCGTGCAGCGTGTGGCCCGCGGTGGTCAGCTCGAGTGCGCGCGTCTTGCGCTCGAAGAGGCGCACACCAAGCGTTTCTTCGAGCTCTTTCATCTGATGGCTGACAGCCGATGGCGTCAGATACAGCTCATCCGCAGCGATTTTGAAGCTGCAGTGGCGAGCTGCAATGCAGAACGCCCTCAGGTTGCGAAGTGGAGGGGGCCGTGACAGGCGCGTGGAATTCATCGTGGTAGCGAAAAGCATGCATGCGTTTTGCAATAACCGTGCCTCTGTGTTCATTGGAAAAAGCGGCCTGCGGCCCTTTTTCAGACACGAGCTTTGTTTCCGGCCGCAAAAGGCGCGGCTTTTGCGGCCTGCGCAGGGGCAGCGCAAGTCCGATCGGCACTGGCGCCTGGGCGTGGCGTGGCTCAGGTACGCATGTTTGACAGCAACAGCGGCGGCCGCGCACCGGCGCGGCGCAACTTCAAACTAGGTAGCACCCTATCGGTGCTGTATCGGGTTTGGGAGAACTAAGCGAGCGATTCGTCAATCCATCGCGAGAGAGAGCCGGCATCCGATGAGCCCGAGCGGCGCGCGATTTCCTTGCCGTTACTGAACAGTATTAGCGTGGGAATGCTGCGAATGTTGAAGCGCCCCGCGAGCGCCTGCTGCTCGTCGGTATTTATCTTTCCAATCTGCAGCTGAGTGCGTCGCGCGGCTGCGACCTGATCCAGAACAGGAGCCATCGCGCGGCAGGGCCCGCACCACGGTGCCCAGAAATCAACAAGCACCGGGAAGCTGCTGCGCTGGGTATGTGTTTCGAACGACTGCGCGTCGAGCGCAAGCGGCTTGCCTGTGGTCACCGTGGACTTGCAGCGCGCACAAGTGGGGTTGTCGCCGAGACGATCCTGAGGCACGCGGACCAGCGTGTGGCACTCCGGGCAGGCAACCAGGATGGGGTCCGACTTCGTGGCGTGGGAGTGCATAATGACCTCGATCGAGCGATCCGCTCAGCCGTCAGAACTGGGGCCGCGGCGTGCCGGTTCAAGCTGGGCGGCGTGCTCGACAGGGGGGGGCCCCGCGTCGCGGCCGGGCGGGCACTTGTGACGCCTGGGCGTCGTCCCCATTTGGGCTGCATTAATTGCCGGGCGACACTGCGAGCTGCCAATTCATGGAATTTCGTGACTACTACCAGACGCTGAACGTGGCGCGTACCGCGTCCGCGGACGAGATCAAGAAGGCGTATCGGCGCCTCGCCCGGAAGTATCACCCGGACGTCAGCAAGGAAAAGGACGCCGAAGCGAAGTTCAAGGAAGTGCAGGAGGCGTACGAGGTCCTGAAGGACGTCGAGAAACGCGCCGCCTACGACCAGCTGGGCGCCAACTACAAGGCCGGGCAGGACTTTCGCCCGCCGCCGGATTTCGGCGGCGGCTTCGAGTTTCGCGGTGCCCCGCCCGGGCGGGGCGGCGGTGGCGGTGGCGGCGCGGAGTTCGAGGGCAACTTCAGCGACTTCTTCTCCTCGCTGTTTGGAGGCGGGGGTGGCGGGCCGTTTGGTGGCAGTGAGACCTATGGCGGCCCCAGCGCGGGTGGCCGTCGGCGCAGCTCGCCTCGCAAGGGGCGGGATCACCACGCTCGTATCGATATCGAGCTGGAAGAAGCCTTCCGTGGCGGCTCTCGCACGGTGGAGCTGCAGCGTCCCCAGTTAGGGGATGACGGCAACATGCAGATGAGCAAGCACACCGTGAAGGTGAACATTCCTGCGGGAATCGGTGAAGGGCAACAGTTGCGCCTTACCGGGCAGGGTGAGCCTTCTCCCAACGGAGGGGCCGCCGGGGATCTCTACCTTGAAGTGCATACGCGGCCTCATCGGCAGTTCCAGGTGGAAGGGCGCGACGTCACGGTGACGTTGCCTGTCGCGCCATGGGAAGCGGCGCTCGGCGCCACTGTCACGGTGCCTACGCTTGGTGGCGCGGTTGAGATGCGC